>DAHVZZ010000221.1:0-14855 GCA_027323785.1 Acidobacterium sp.
GACAATGCGAAGCATCCGCCCTTCACCCCGACGAGCCGGCCATATCAACGGATCACCTCGTCCCAACGAACGGGAAAAACCCTCCAAACCCTCTGTTTTGAACAAACCCAGCTGCACGCCTCACCAGAAACTCCGGATACCCCCGATCCTAAAGGAGACGGCTTTCAGCGGTGCCGTAAAACAGCCGGGGCGCAGCGCCCTCCCTGCTGCCGCAGGCCCCCGGGGCGCCCATCGCGCTCGCGCGAATGGGGTGGCCAAGCGCGGGCGGAGCGCCGCAGCGGCCTTCCTGTCTTTGGCGCCATGCCCGTCTCCGGGACCTATTTTGGACAACCCCTGTTTAGAATCGCTTATCTGCCCCATTTGACGACGAAGGGCATTATGTTTGCTATTCACGACTGCTTTCTCGACGATAGCAAGGACGAACGGCAGGAGATCGCCTACGTCTGTGCTGGCTTTTACGGGAGCGAAGAGGTGTGGCAGTCTTTCGATAAAGCGTGGCGTAAGCAGCTCAAGGCAGAGGGGATTGATTATTTTAAGTCCAGCGAGTGCAACAATCTAAGTGGGCAGTTTGACAGATGGAGGAATCTCCCGCAGCCGCTCGGGCGGCAAGCTGCCGATCAGATAAGGCAGCGGCTCAAAAAGACTGCACTCGGATTCCGTGGACTTCATGGCGTCGGAACAGCCCTGCCGGTAGAAGAGCACGAAGCGGTGCTACGGCACGAGAATGCCAATCGCATTTTTCCGGAGAACCACCTGTATCACCGTGTCTTCGAGACGACGTTGCTCGGCTCAACCAGAGCGGCTTGCATCAATCCCCGAGACCTCATGTTATTCATTCACGACGACGGACCAGATTTTAGAGAATTACTCGCGATTTTCAAAGATTTCAAGGGCAAAAACCCAATCCATGGCAGACGCTTGACCTGCCTTCTGGCGATGGATGATACCGTTACGCCTGCTCTTCAGCTTGCCGATATGTTCGCAAACAGCGTCCAAAGGCTGACAGTTGACCTTCTGAAGGGAGAGGGGAGCTTCCCGAGTGACTTTATGTTTGACCGTTCTGACCTCAGAGTCTGGACGCGTGAGATTGGAGAACTGGAGCTTGCCCATAATCTCAAGCAGCGTGGCATTGCAGTTCCGAAGTCCCTTACGGATGCTATATCCGAACACCCGAAGTATTCGAGGCGGTATCCCAAAAAGATGCCTGGTTAACAGCATCTCTGGGTCCCGGGCCATCAACCTCTATTCAATTTAGCCGTAGATCGCTTTACCCTGATTCAATCATCCATTGCTTTACCCTGATTCAATCATCCATTATTGAACGCGTCTCATGGGCAATCAGCCCTGGATCAAGCCTGTAATGCGCTAATCCGCACCTACAACCGCTACCCATCAGCGGCAAGACTTCCGCAATCCTAGGGACCCCTTTCCCCTCGGGTACCCCTACTCTCGCCCGCCTTTGGCAGAAGGGAGAACGCGACAGCCAGCGCCGAGAAGGCCTGATCGGCGCGGGCGAAGCGATGGAGGCCGGATTCCTCGCCGACTTCCCCGCTCCCAACCCGGCTCCACCCCCGAGCGTGTCAAGCCTTACCAAAGTTTATCCGCTGATTCCAAACCACTTCCACCACAACTTTCCCGATTTCCAATTCCCCAAAACTGCTATTCTGGATATAGATGGAAAAACAGAAAAGGTCCGCCCTCGCGCGGACCTTTTCCCTTTTCTGCCGGAGAAACCGCCTCAAAATGCCGCCCACCCGCCAAAAGTCACGGAGTCAGATGCCGGGTGCCCTGCATCTGCCCGCAGCTGGCAGAGCTGGCCACCGTTAACCCACACGAAATCATATACATACGCTATCGATAACAAAACAAAGGGCCTCTGCAACCGATTTGGAATCATATGCTTACCGGACACGCCAGCACCAGACCAGCCGATATGCCCTTTAGATTCATATGCATGGCGAAAAATGGCAAAAAACCGGGGGGCCACCACTCTCAACCAGCCCGCCATCCTGGCTGCCCCGTCTCCCGGCAGTTGGGAGGCGGGACAATGCGAAGCATCCGCTTTTCACGAACCCAGTCCAGCCCACAGTCCAGGAAGCCAGAGACAATCTGGCTGCCCCGTCTCCCGGCAGTTGGGAGGCGGGAGATTGCGAAGCATCCGCTTTTCCTCTGACACCGCTAACCCCCGCGGAATCATATCAATACGTATCCATAACAAAACAAAGGCTCGCGATAACCACAGTAGAATCATATGCTTACCGGACACGCCAGCACCGGCCCAGCCGATATGCCCTTTAGATTCATATGCATGGCGAAAAACAGCAAAACCCCGGGGGTACCCCCAAACGCTCAGGTTAAACTGAGCGCCAGCAACGGAGAACGCCAGTGCCCGACCCGCTTCCCATCCACATCGGAACCCTCCATGAAAAGGAGCTGCCCGAAGCCCATCGCATCATGCGCCTCGCCTTTGGAACCTTCCTCGGCCTTCCTGACCCGCTGGCCTTCCTCGGTGACCGCAATTTCATCGCGCCGCGCTTCCACGCCATGAACACCCGCGTCATCGCGGCCCGTCTCGAAAACCGGCTCATGGGCGTCAGCGTCGCCACCCGCTGGGGATCCTTCGCCTTTCTCGGCCCCGTCGCCGTCCTGCCCGAGTTCTGGAACCGGGGCGTCGCCCAGCGCCTCATCCGGCCCGCCATCCGCGCCTTTGAAAAATGGGAAGCCCGCCAGTCCGGCCTCTTCACCTTCCCCGCCAGCTCCGGACACATCGCGCTCTATCAAAAGTTCGGCTTCTGGCCGCGCTTCCTCACCGCCATCATGGGCCGAGCCCCGGAACCGGACCCCGCCCTCGGCCCGCCCACGCTGCTCACCCAACTGCCCAGCGCCCAGCAGGAAGCCATCCTCGACAACTGCTCACGCCTCGCCGGCCGCATCGAAAAGGGTCTGGACCTCACCGCCGAAATCCGCGCCCTGCTCGCCCAAAAATCCGGAGACGTCGTCCTCACCCACACCAACGACGTCCTCGATGGATTTGCCCTCTGCGTCACCGGAGCCAGCAGCGAAGGCGGTTCCAAAACCTGCTACGTCAAGTTCGCCGCCGTCCGCCCCGGCTCCACAGCCGACACCCGCTTCACCCGCCTGCTCCAGGCCATCGACGCCTTCGCCGCCCCTCGCGCTCTCGCCATCGAGGCGGGCGTCAATCTCGCCTGCGAACCGGCCTTCCGCGCCATGCAGGCCCACGGATTCCGCCTCGAACGTCAGGGAGTCTGCATGGTTTCCCCCAATGCGCCCGGTTTTTGCCGGCCGGACGCCTGGGTCATCGCCGATCTCCGCTGATCGAGCCGGTCACAGCGACACGCTCGCCCGCTCCCGGATCAGCGACAGAAATTCTGTCCGCGTATTCTGCTTCTGGAACACCCCCAGCATCGCCGATGTCACCGTCGACGAATTCTGCTTCTCCACGCCGCGCATCATCATGCACAGGTGCCGCGCCTCGATCACCACGCCCACTCCCTGCGGATGGATCGCCTCGTCAATCGCCTCCGCAATCTGCCGCGTCAGCCGCTCCTGCACCTGCAGCCGCCGCGCAAACACCTCCACCAGCCGCGGCATCTTGCTCAGCCCCACAACCTTCCCATCCGGAATGTAAGCAATGTGAACCTTACCGAAAAACGGCAGCATGTGATGCTCGCACAGCGAATACATCTCGATGTCCTTCACAATCACCATCTCGTCGTAGGCCACGTCGAACATCGCCGCCCGCAGAATCGCCGCCGGATCCTCGCCGTATCCCTTCGTCAGGAACTCGATCGCCCTTTCCATCCGCTCCGGCGTCCGCTCCAGCCCATCCCGCGTCGGATCGGCATCGTACCGCCGCAGCAGTTCCCGGTAAATATCCTGCGTGGAGACGCCTTCGAGCCCCGTCTTCCCGATGACTTTCTTCTTCCCGCTGCGCCCCGCGTGCGCGTTCTCTGCTCTCTCTGGTCGTGCCATTCGTGTCCTTTTCTCCAGGGCCCAGTTTCAATTGCCGATCTCCGGCGCCTTCCGTTCACTTCAGGCGAACGCCTCAAAACGCCCGTCCCTCACTCCCCGGCAACTTCGAAGAAGTTATTCTTCGTCTCTTCCACTCGCACCCGCAAACTCAACTCCGGCCGCAGCGCCCGCCGCAACCGCTCTTCTACTTCAATACAAAGATTCTCCGTCGTCGGCACGCGATCCAGAAACGGCTCCAGCGTATTCAGATTCTGGTGATCGAACGGCTCCAGCACCTCGCGCCCCACCATCGCATCCAGTTCCACCAGATCGCAAACCATCCCTGTCACCGGATCCACCTCGCCGCCCACCACAACCTCCACCACATAGTTGTGCCCGTGCCCATGCGGATTCGCGCACTTCCCATACACCGCCCGGTTCTCCGCCTCGTTCAACTCCGGCGAAGCCAGCCGATGCGACGCGCTCATCCGATATCTCCGCCCCAGATATGCCTTCATTCCGAATCGACTCCGCAATCAATCTGCGCCGAAGGCGCTTGCGCCTGGACGGCAAGCCCGCCGAAGGCGCGGACGCTTGGGCGGCTAGTCGCCGACATACTCCGCAAATAAATCCACCATCTCGTACACCCGTACCTTATAGAGCCGCGCGCCTTCAATCTTCCCTTCCAGACGCCGCCAGATTGCCGCCGCAATGTTTTCAGTCGTCGGCACCGTTGTCCGAAACTCGGGAACCTCCAGGTTCAGGTGCCGATGGTCGTAAGCCGCCAGCACTTCCCGCTCGATCACGTCCTTCAGCCGCTTCAAATCCACCACAAATCCGGTCACCGGATCAGGCTCGCCCGCAACCGTCACTTCCAGCGTGTAATTGTGCCCGTGCCCGTTGCGATTCGCGCACTTGCCGAATGCCCGCACGTTCTCCTCTTCCGTCCACGCATCCACCCAGTAGTAGTGCGATGCCGAAAACTCCGCCCGCCGTGTCAGCAAAATCACTTCCGCACCCGCTCCCCTGTCCCTGTCATCTGCCGGTCGCCACTTCTCTGCCCTTCCAGACTACGCGCCGCAGCACCGTAATCCGAAACCAGCTCTGCCACAGCATAGCCGCGTACAGCGGAATCCCCAGTGGCGTCCAAACGTAATCGCGAAAACGGAAGTTCGACCGCGCCACCCGCCGGTAGAAACCCCACAGCGCCCGCAGCCATACCACTCCCAGCGCTCCCAGCATCATCGGCTTATAAAGGCCATCGGCGCGCCCTGCAAACAGCGTCGGACTCGCCCCAAACAATCCGATCAGCACTGGAACCCCGACCAGCACCGCCAACTGCACCAGCCGCATCCCCGCCAGCGCCGGAGCATTCCCGAACAGCAACGCCAGGTTCTTCGTCCATCCCTGCCACATCGCCCCAAAGCTGCGGTACATATGCGCCGCCACCGCCTCCGGAGCCGGCCGAAACCGCAGCCCCAGCCGCCGATGCTTCACCATCGCCGCCAGCGCCACATCCTCCAGAACCAACCCCTTCACCGCTTCGTGCCCGCCGATCTGGTCGTACACATCCCGTCGCACCAGCAGGAACTGCCCATTTGCCGCCGCCACCGCGCTGGCCTTGTCGTTCACCCTCGCCGGCGAATACGTCGCCGCCAGATCCCCAAACACCAGCGGCATCACTGCCTTTTGCGCCAACCCCTGCACAATCTGCCGCGGCGAGTACGACAGCATCCCCACGCCATGCCGCTCCGCCTCCACAATCGCCAGCCGCACATGCCCCGGCTCATGAATCGTGTCCGCATCCGTAAACAGCAGCCATTCCCCGCGCGCCGCCTTCGCTCCCGCCCACGCAGCGTTCGCCTTCCCCGTCCAGTCGCGCGGCAACGCCGGAGCATCCAGCACCGTCACTCCCGCAAAGCTCTCCGCCACCGCCCGCGTTCCATCCGTGGACGCGTCGTTCACCACCAGAATCTCCCACCGCCAGCCCGGCGCCTCCGCCTGTCTGCTGGCCTGCCCGCACGCCAGTTCCCAGCCCTCTTCCTCCTGCCGCACCAGCGACCACAGGCAGTCTCCAAGGCAGGCCTCTTCGTTTCGCGCCGGAATTATCACCGACAGCTTCAATGGTGTCTGAACGTTCGTAACCCAGCCCCCCGAATAACGATCTGCAGCCTCAGCCCCGCAACCATACCGCAAACTGAATCCCCGATTATTATAAAAATGTGTTCCGCCGCAGCCCTTCCACTCCCGCCAGCAGCTCCTCCCCGGCAACTGCGAAAGCCGCCCCTCTGCGGATCGGCTCCCTCACACGCGCCGCGGCGCTTTTGGTTCTGGTGCCGCTCGCCTGCTGTCTGCTCGCCACCGGCTGCAACCGCACCGGACACCCCGGCTCCATCGGCCGCGTCGCTCCCGACTTCGTCATCCACAACGGCGACAAGACCGTCTCGCTGAAACAGTACCGCGGCAAGATCGTCGTCCTCAACTTCTGGGCCAGTTGGTGCCCGCCCTGTCTCGAAGAGTTCCCTTCGCTCATGCAGCTCCAGAAGGAGATGCCCAACATTGTCGTCGTCGCCGTCAGCTTTGACACCGACCCCCAGGCTTATCGCCAGTTCCTCATCGACAACCACATCCAGGGCATCGTCACCGCCGTCGATCCTTCCCAGAAGACGAACCTCTCCTTCGGCACCCGGCGCCCGCCGGAAAGCTACATCATCGACCGCAAAGGCATCATCCGCCGCAAAGTCATCGGCCCCATCAACTGGACCGATCCCGAAATGGTCAACTTCCTCAAAAACCTGTGACCCACCCGCCCCGCCGCTCCGAACCCCGCTGGCCCGCGATGCTGGCCCTCCTCGCCGTCGGCGGACTTCGTCTCTCCATCCCTGAATCCCTCTCCTTTGGCCCGGACTGGCTCCTCCTCGCCATCGTTGTCCTGCTCATGATCCCAGTGGTCTGGGCGCGTTACCGCGGAAGCCCCCGCCTCAATCGCATTCTTGGAATCCTCATTACCTCCGTCGTCACGGTCGACATGGTCTACTCGCTGGCGCTCCTTCTGCTCGCTCTCCCCTCCCACAAGGAGTCTCCCCGCGACCTGCTCCAGTCCGCCGCCGCCCTCTGGATCGCCAACATCCTCGTCTTCGCCTCGTGGTACTGGCGTCTCGACGCCGGCGGCCCCAACGCCCGCGATCTCCGCGGCGTCCACACCGACGGAGCCTTTCTCTTTCCCCAAATGACCCTGCTCCCCGAAACCAAACGCGCCATGGGCGAGGAGCACTGGTCACCCGGCTTCGTCGACTATCTCTTTCTCGCCTTCAACACCAGCACTGCGTTTTCCCCCACGGACAGCCCCGTTCTCTCCCGCTGGGCCAAAGTCCTCATGATGCTCCAGTCCCTCATCTCCTTCACGACCGTCGCCCTCCTCGCCGCCCGCGCCGTCAACATCCTCTGAGGCAGCCCGCGGAATCCCCGCTGCGCCACCGTCACTGCGGCTTCGCGCCCGGTTTGTCCGTCTCTCCCGGCTGCTTCGGAGCCGGCGTGATAATGATGACGCCCTTCATCAAATGGTGGCCCCGTCCGCACAGAACGCTGCAGTTCATCAGATAACTTCCCGGAGTCTTCGCCAGAAAACGCACAATCGTCGTCTCCCCAGGCTGCACCGGCTGATTGATATACAGTCCCGGCACCCCGATTCCGTGCTCTACATCCGTGGAAATAATGGACAGCTCAACGTGCGCTCCCTGCGGAATCACAATGCGGTCCGGCACAATGGCCCACTTCTTCATCACCATGCGAATGATCAGATTCGGCGGCCCGCTGTACGTCGGCGGATGCTTGCAGCCGGCCAGCATCAGCAGAATGGCTGCCGCCCCAATCCGGAGCCCTTTTGCCCATGTGCGCCGAACAGATTTAGAATCGGAACAGGCCCTTCGATCCAGAATCCTCGAGATTGCCCTTTTTGAAATTCTGAAGCCATTCATGTCTTCTCCCATCCAAACACAAGGAACGGCTGAATTGCATCCCGACGTCCTGCTCGTCCAGCAGGCGCGGGAGGGCGATATGGCGGCCTTCGAAAAGCTGGTCCGGCAGTACGAACGCCAGGTTTTTCGAATCGCCCAGCATATCGTCCAGAACCGCGAAGATGCCGAGGATGTCGTTCAGGACGCGTTCCTCAAGGCGTACGAAAAGCTGGACCAGTTCCAGGGAAATTCCAAGTTCTACACCTGGCTGGTGCGCATCGCGGTCAATGAGTCGCTGATGCGTCTGAGAAAGCGGCGTACCGGGAAGATGGTTTCCATCGACGAAGACGTGGAAACCGAAGAAGGCTCCATGCCGCGCGATCTCGCCGACTGGAGTCCCGATCCCGAGGCGCTGTATGGGCAGTCGGAGATGGCGGAGATCCTGCGCAAAACTATCCAGGGCCTGCCGCCGGGATTCCGGGTGGTGTTTGTGCTGCGAGACGTTGACGGGCTTTCAACGGAAGAAACCGCGGAAACGCTGGGGCTGAGCATTCCGGCAGTCAAATCGCGGCTGCTGCGCGCGCGGTTGCAGTTGCGCGAACGCCTCAGCCGCTACTTTAAGCAGCGAGCCGCAAAACAAGCCCAGGATGGTGCGAAGTGACCTGCACGGAGTTTTTGGCACAGCTCGATGAAATGCTCGACCAGGAGACGGCTCTGCCTCTCCGCGCCGATCTCCAGGCGCACCTGGCCTGCTGCGAGCACTGCGAGATTACGCTGAATACAACCCGCAAGACCATCCAGATCTACCGCAGCCACGAGCTCTACGAACTGCCCGACGAGCTTCGCGACCGCCTGCATCAGGCCATCATGCTGAAGTGCCGAAAGTGCTGATTCCAGCCAGGGCCCCTGGCAGCTCCCCGCCCCGGGATTGACCATCCGGTTTCATCACCCGCCAGTTACTCGCAAAACTTTCCTCTCCGGGCTCCCGTCCGGTTAAGATGAGTGCATCCTCAGCACCAGGAACAACGGCACACGAACGCGATGGCACGGTCGGCACGAAAGGCGTTTTGGGAGCGATGGAGCGGCGCCACTCTGGTCGCGGCATTGCCCCTGTTCGGCTGTCTGCTCGGCGGATGTCAGTCCGTCCAGGGTGTCACCCCCGAAACCATGGTCCGCGTCATTGACGCCTCCTACAACGCACCCGCCATCGACGTGACCGTGGGCGGAACACCCATCGCCGCAAACATCGCCGGCCCCAGCATCACGAACTACGCGTTCCTGCCCGCTCCCGAAACCACAACCGCCTACATCTATCCCACCGGCACCAAAAAGGCCACCGCCTCCGTCGCCACAACCCTCCAGGCCAGCACCGAGCATTCCATCTACATCACTGACTCCGGCGCCGGCTATTCGGCCACGCTGCTCACCGACCAGATCGCGACCCCGCCCGCCGGCGACATTGCCTTCCGCTTTCTTCAGCAGGCTCAGACCACCGGCCCCGTGGATATCTACCTCGTCCCCGGCGGCAGCGACCTGACCGGAACCAAACCCCTGCTCACCGACCAGATCGCCAACTCCATCACCGGCTACCTCGATGTGCCCGCCGGAACCTACACCCTGGTCGTAACCCCCACCGGCACCACCAAAACGAAATACACCAGCGCCAGCCTCGACTTATCGGCCGGTGCAGTGCGCACCGTGCTCATCATGGATGCCCAGCTCACCAGCAATCCGCCGGTGACGGTCGTCATTGGCGACGACCTGAACTGACCCGGCCCGTCCGGACCTGTCTCCCTCTCCAATCGGCACGTTAACCGCCTCCCGCATTTGTGAAGCGGCTGCGCCCCGGCCGCCATCCAACCGCTATGAACAAGGTAAAGCTTGGTTCGCAGGGCGCCGTCGTCTCCCGCATGGGACTCGGTTGCATGGGCATGAGCGAGTTCTACGGCGCGCGTAACGACGAGGAATCGGCCGCAACCATCCTCCGCGCCCTCGATCTCGGCATCGACTTTCTGGACACCGCCGACATGTACGGCATCGGCGATAACGAGGAACTCGTCGGAAGAACCATCCGCGGACGCCGCGATCAGGTCTTCCTCGCCACCAAATTCGGCAACGTCCGCAAAAAAGACGACCCCGCCTTCTGGGGCCTCAGCGGCAAACCGGAATACGTCCAATCCGCCTGCGATGCATCGCTCCGGCGCCTCGGCGTCGATCACATCGACCTCTACTACCAGCATCGCGTCGATCCGCAGACACCCATTGAGGACACCGTCGGGGCCATGGCCGATCTCGTGAAAGCTGGCAAGGTGAAATATCTGGGCCTGTCAGAAGCTTCCCCTGCGACCATCCGTCGCGCCCATAAGGTCCACCCCATCACCGCCCTCCAGACCGAATACTCGCTCTGGGAGCGCCATGTTGAGAAGGAAATTCTTCCCACTGTCCGCGAGCTGGGCATCGGCTTTGTCCCCTACTCGCCCCTCGGCCGCGGCATGCTCACCGGAGCCATTACCGATCCGGCTTCGCTGCCCGCCGACGACTATCGGGCCGGCCGCTATCCCCGCTCCTCCGGCGAAAACTTCCAGAAGAACAAGCCCCTCATCGAGAGCATCCGCTCCATTGCCGCGCGCAAAGGCGTCAACCCTGCCCAGCTGGCCCTTGCCTGGGTTCTCGCCAAAGGCGATGACGTCGTGCCCATCCCCGGCACCAAGCGTCGCAGCTATCTCGAAGAGAACGCCGCCGCCGCGGAGATTCGCCTGACCCCCGCCGAAGTTGCCGAGCTCGAAGCCGCCATCCCTGAAGAGCAGGTTGCCGGCGAACGCTATGCGGCCCAGGCCATGCGGGCCATCGACCGCTCCGCCTGAACTGTACGAAACCCGCGCCAAATGGCGCCCGGCCTGGCGCTCCCGCACCTTACAATGGGAGCGTCTCTGCACCCTGCAAAGGAGCCTCGGCATCGAAACACCCATGACCACCACCACCTCACCCGCTAATTTCGCAACCCGTACCCTTGGCAACTCCGACCTGCATCTCACCCCCATCGGCTATGGAGCCTGGGCCATCGGCGGCGGCAACTGGGAGTTCGGATGGGGCGCCCAGGACGATCAGGAATCCATCGACACCATCCACCGCGCGCTCGATGCCGGTATCAACTGGATCGACACCGCCGCCATTTACGGACTCGGTCACTCCGAAGAAGTCGTCGCCCGGGCGCTGAAGGGCCGTTCGCAAAAACCCTACGTCTTCACCAAGTGCTCCATGCGCTGGTTCCCCGATCGCAAAATCTACCGCAGCCTCAAAGCCGGTTCTCTCCAGGAAGAAATCGAAGGCTCGCTGACGCGTCTTGGCGTCGACACCATCGACCTCTATCAGATTCACTGGCCCAATCCTGAGGACGAAATCGAGGAAGGCTGGGAAACCCTCGCCAGATTCCAGCAGGAAGGCAAGGTTCGCTACATCGGAGTCTCCAACTTCAACGTGGAACAGATGAAGCGCGTGCAGAAGATCGCGCCCATCGCCTCGCTCCAGCCGCCCTATTCCCTGCTCCGCCGCGACATCGAAAATGAGATTCTCCCCTTCTGCCAGGCCAACAACATCGGCGTCATCAACTACTCGCCGATGCTCTCCGGCATGCTCACCGGCAAGATGACGAAGGAGCGCATCGCCAGCTTTCCCGAGGACGACTGGCGCAGGCGCACTCCCAACTTCAACGAGCCGAAGCTCTCGCGCAATCTGGCCCTGGCCGATCTGCTGAAGGAAATCGGCGCCCGGCACAATGTTCAGGCTGGTGTTGTCGCCGTCGCGTGGACCCTCCGCAACCCGGCGATCACGGCTGCCATCGTGGGCGCTCGCCGGCCCGACCAGGTCGACGGAACCATCCCTGCGGCAACCTTCCGCCTCAGCGATGCCGAGGCACAGGAAATCGAAAACTGGATGGCCGAGCACCCGTAAGGGTGCGGGCCACCCGGTAAACCCACCGGCCTTCCAGCCTAATCCGCAGCCTCTCCCCTGGTTTTGTTGCTCGGCGCCCTGTTTTGTGACGCCCTGCTATTTGATGTCCTGCTGCGCGACGCTCTGCTCGCGGCGCGCGGCTTGGGCGTTGTCACCTGCATCCGGGGAATATCCGTTATGCCCGCCCGGCCTTCGGCGACGGCAATGAAAAACTCCTGCGAGTTAAACGCCGGAACCTTGCCGTCTCGCCCTGGCTCGCGCAACCGCACATAGCTGCCGTCCGTCCGCAGCATGCGGGCTTTCACCGTATCCGCCAATTGCGCGCCCAGAATCTCGTCGCGAACCCGCGCCTTGATCTGCGGATCGCGCAGCGGAAACACCACCTCGCAGCGCTCAAAAAGATTCCGCGGCATCCAGTCGGCGCTCCCGCAGTAAATCTCCTCGTCGCCGCCGTTCAGGAAGTAGAACAGCCGGCTGTGCTCCAGGAACCGCCCCACAATCGACCGCACCCGAATTCGCTCGCTCAGATTCTTCACTCCGGGGCGCAGCGAGCAGATGCCGCGCACAATCAGATCGATTTCCACCCCCGCATGGGCCGCCGCATACAGCGCCTCCACCACGCTCTGCTCCAGCAGCGAATTCATCTTCGCCACAATGCGCGCCGGACGCCCCGCAGCCGCATGCTCCATTTCCCGATGGATCAGCCGGATGAATCTCTCCGCCAGGGTCAGTGGCGCCACCAGCAGTGGCCGGTAATCGTCGGACTCCGCATGGGCCGTCAGGTAATTAAAAACGCTGTGCACCGCCGCCGTAATCTCCGGATCGGCTGTGAGCAGGCTGAGGTCGGTGTAAAAACGCGCCGTGTCCGGATTGTAGTTACCCGTCCCCAAATGCGCGTAGCGCCGCGTCACCCCGTCGGGATCTCTCCGCACCAGCAGCGCCAGCTTGCAGTGCGTCTTGAGCCCCACAATCCCGTGGAAAACCTGCACCCCGGCATCTTCAAGATTCCGCGCCCACCGAATGTTCGAAGCCTCGTCGAAGCGCGCCGTCAGCTCGATCACCGCCGTCACTTCCTTCGTCTGAGCCGCTTCAGTCAGCGCCTGGAAGATCGGCGAATCCGCGCTCGTCCGGTACAGTGTCTGCTTCATCGACACAACCCGCGGATCCTGCGCTCCCGCCTCCACAAAACCCACCACCCCGTCATAGGAATCGTAGGGATGGTGCAGCAGGATATCCCGATGGCGCAGCTCATCGAATAGATCGACGGATTTCCGATGCAGCCGCAGCTCCCGCGGAACAAACGCCCTGAACTTCAGATCCGCCCGCTTCGATGCTCCGTACAGCATCATGATCCGCGACAGATTCACCGGCCCGTCTGTGTGATACACCAGCGATTCGTCCAGCTCGAAATTCGTGCGCAGCCGTTCCACAATCTCCCGGTCCGCGCCCTCCTCGATCTCCAGGCGCACAGCGTCGCCCTTGCGCCGGTTGTGCAGCTCTGCGCGCACCGTCTCCAGCAGCGACCGCGACTCCTCCTCCTGAAAATACAAATTGCTGTTCCGCGTCACCCGAAACGCGGCCTTCGACAGAACTTCGTATCCCCGGTACATGCCGGCCGCGCTGCGCTCGATTAGCTCATGCAGAAAGATGAAATCCTCCCTGCCATGCGTCGAAGGCAACCGGATGAAGCGCGGCAGGGCGCGCGGCACCGTCAGAACGCCGAGTACCGGCCCCGCTGTTCCCTTCCTCTTCCGGCGCAGCAGCAACGCCAGACACATCGCCTTGTTCAGCACCCGTGGAAAGGGATGCGCCGGGTCAATGGTGATCGGCGTCAGCAGCGGATCCACTTCGCGCTGGTAGTATTCCGTGGCCGCGGCCTGCGCATCCTCATCCAGCTCATCCCACGTCAGCACGCGGATGTGCTCGTGCCGCAGCGCCGGCAGCAGCGCCTCGTTCCAGCAGCGGTACTGGTCGGCGACAAAACGCTGCGTCTCTTCCTTCATCGCCTCCAGCGACTCCCGCAGTGTCTTACCGTCCGGAGCCGCCTCGTTGTATCCGTCCTCCACCCGCTGCAGAACCCCGGCAACCCGAATCTCGAAAAACTCGTCGAGATTACTCGCCGTAATCGCCAGAAACTTCACCCGCTCCAGCAGCGGATTCGTTCCGTCCTCAGCCTCTTCCAGAACACGCCGGTTGAACTTCAGCCACGACTCGTCGCGGCTGAGAAACAGACTCTTCGGGCGCTGGGATTGTCTTGCCATGGGTTCGCTCACCCGCCACCTCTATCCTATGAGCAACTACCCCGCTTTTGCATCGCCGGACTCCTTCCAGGCATGAAAAGAATCAACGCAATGACCAGAATTGCCGCTCCCTGCGGCCAATACCTTTCCCACTGCGCTGCGGTTGACGCCCCTCTCTCTCTCGGCGAGACTATGCTCAGAGATTCAGCGGGAGGTACATCATGACGAATTCCTCGTGTTCCGATCAGCCCGGCAACGACCCCTGCGAAGCGACGCTGCTGAAGGCCGAAGACGCTGCTCTTGAGATGTATCGCTTTGCCGCCCTGCTGCTCGGAGATGAATCCGAAGCGCTGTCTCTCGTCGAAACCAAAGTCGCCGAAGCCACCATCGATCCCTGCGCCGCTCCCGGCGCAACAAAGGCCATGGTCCGCCAGCAGGTTCTCGATGGCGCTCTCGCCATCATGCAGCAGCACGATCCGGCATCCTTCGCCAATGTTCCCGTCGTGACCCAGCCTTCCCCCTGCATCGAGGAGGACGACTCCTCGCCCCTGCTTCCCGGGCAACTGGAGCAGATGGCCTCCGGTCAGGACCGCGGCCGCCTGCGCGGCTGGCTCGATCAGCTCACCCAGGCGCAGCGCGCCATCTTCGTCCAGCGCGCCATCCTCGGCAGCAGCAATGCCGACACGGCAGCCTCCATCAACCGCATCGCCAAACCGGCGCGCTGGACCCCCGAGGC
>DAHVZZ010000131.1:0-5288 GCA_027323785.1 Acidobacterium sp.
TCGACGCGCCTGGAAGCCGCGAGGAGGGGCTCGGTGGGCGGCTGGTCGGACTGGTCGAGCATGCCATAGACATTCATGGCGTTGTTGTTGACGGCGTCCAGCCCGGGGCTGGGATGGGCGGGCGCGGGTTTGAGAGCGGCGGTTCCGTTGATGAGGTCCTTGAGCTGCCGGGTGTAGACGGCGAGCTGGGTGGCAAGGCTCGAGCCAGCGGGAGCTTTGAGCTGGGCGTTGAGCTGCTCCTGGACGGAGTGGGCGGCGAGGTCGGCTTTGGCGACGGAGCTGAGCGCCGCGGCCACGCTGACTTCGGCAGTGTGCAGGATGGTGAGCTCGGCCATGGAGGTGTGGACGCGGGGGTCCATTTTGACGGTGAGGGGCTGGGACTGGTTGTGGCCGTCGACGACGAGGCGGACGGTGTAGTTGCCGGGCAGGACGGGCGGCCCCTGGGGCGTAAGCGGCGTGCGATGGGGCACGGCGGAGATGGGGTAGGAGTACTGGGTGGCGGTGGGCCTGGTTGCGCGGAGGTTCCAGACCCAGCGGTGCATGCCGGCGGAGGTGGGCATGGGGCCGGTGATGAGCGGCCAGTAGGGCGGGATGAGCTCGGTGCGGAGCTTTTCCGGAGTGGGGCGGACGGGAGCGCTGCTGGAGTAGCGGCGGATGACCTTGCCGGAGAAGTCGAGGATCTCCAGGCGGACGTGGGTGGCGGCGTGGGGCAGGTCGTAGTCGATAATGGCGCCGTCGGGCGGGTTCTGGCCGGCGGGCAGGTCGGGAGGATAGGGGGTGTCGGTGTAGTTGTCGCGGCGGATGCGCCAGGCGGTGGCGGGCGGGAAGAGCATGGGCAGGGAGCCGTTTTTGGCGCGGGCGATGGTGCGAAGGGGCGAGAGGTCGTCGAGGATCCAGAAGGAGCGGCCGTGGGTGGCGACGATGAGGTCGTTGTCGTGGACGAGCAGGTCGCGCATGGAGGTGTGGGGCAGGTTGTACTGGAGTGGCTGCCAGTGGCTGCCGTCGTCGAAGGAGACGTAGACGTCGAGCTCAGTGGCGGCGTAGAGGAGGCCGGGGACTCTGGAATCGGCGCGGACGGCGTTGACGGGGCCGTTGGAGGCGAGGCCGTTGTCGATGGCGGTCCAGGTTTTGCCGCCGTTGTGGGTGCGGAAGGCGTAGGGGTGCATGTTATTGATGCGCTGACAATTGACGGCAACATAGGCGGAGTTGTCGTCGAAACGGGAGGCATCAATCTGGGCGATTTTGCACCAGGGGGCAATGCCGGGAGGGGTGATGTTGGACCAGTGGGCGCCGGCGTCGCGGGTGATCCAGACGAGGCCGTCGTCGGTGCCGGCCCAGATGGTACTGGTGTTTTTGTACGAGGCGGCTACGGAGTAGATGACGCCTCGGCGGGTGTCCTGCTGCTTTTTGGAGAGCGGTGGGACGGAGGGAATCTGGCCGGTGACGGGACGGCTGAGGTCGGGGCTGACGATCTGCCAGGTGTGTCCGTAGTTGGTGGTTTTGAAGAGGTGGTTGGCGGCGTAGTAGAGGATGTGGGGATCGACGGGCGAGAAGAGGATGGGCTCGGTGCGATCGGCGCGGAAGCCCTTCTGGTCCATGGGCAGCGGGGTGACGTTCTGGACGTCGCCGGTGATGGCGTTGTAGCGGGTGACCTGCGTGCGGCCGGCTCCGAAGACGATGTTGGGATGGAGCGGGTCGGGGGCGGCGTAGCCGTACTCGATGATGCCGGCGGGATGCCAGTTGGCGAAGGTGATTTCGCCGTCGTTGCCGCGGGAGGAGATGCAGACGGAGCCGCTCTCCTGCTGGCCGGCGCAGACCTGGTAGGGGAAGGTGCTGGTGGCGGCGACGTGGTAGAGCTGGGCGGTGGGCTGGTTATACCAGGAGCTCCAGGTTTTGCCGGCGTTGACGCTGACGATGGCGCCCTGGTCGGCGACGAGGAGGATGATGTTCGGGTTGTTGGGATTGATCCAGAGGTTCTGGTAGTCGTCGCCACCGGGCGCGCCGCGAAGGCTGATCCAGGTTTTGCCGCCGTCGGTGGAGCGGACGCAGACGATGCTGGCGACGTAGACGGTGTTGTCGTTTTGGGGATCGACGACGGGGATGGGGAGATCGCCGCCGCCGATCTTCATGGCCGGGCGGGGATCGTTGGTGATTTTGAACCAGGTGGCTCCGGCGTCGTCGGAGCGGTAGACGCCGTCGCCGCTGCCGGAGGCGTAGGGATTGGGGACGGTGGTGGAGATGACGGCGTAGAGGCGGCTGGGATTGCTGGGCGCGACGGCGACGTTGATCTGGACGAGGTTGGAGGGCAGGCCGTTTTTGAGCTGATGCCAGGTTTTGCCGCCGTCAGTGGATTTGAAGAGGCCGCCCTGGGTGCCGTCGTAGGAGTTGTTATCTTCCCAGGGGCCGAGGGTTTCTTCCCAGAGGCTGGCGTAGACGATGTTGGGATTTTTGGGATCGAGGACGACGTCGGAGCCACCGGTGCGGTCGTTTTTGTAGAGGATGCGGGTCCAGTTCCGGCCGCCGTCAGTGGACTTGTAGATGCCGCGCTCGGTGCTGGGGCCGTAGGGATGACCGAGGACGGCGGCATAGACGATGTTGGGGTTCTGCGGATCGACGGCGATGGCGGGAATCTGCTGGCTGTTGCGGAGGCCGAGGTGGGTCCAGGTGCGGCCGGCGTCGTCGGAGCGGTAGAAGCCGTCGCCGACGGAGAGGTCGGGGCGGTGGAGGCCTTCGCCGCTGGCGACGTAGACGATGCTGGGATCGGAGGGAGCGACGGCGATGGCGCCGATGGACTGGGTGGGCTCGTGGTCGAAGATGGGACGCCAGGTGCGGCCGTAGTCGGTGGACTTCCAGACGCCGCCATCGACCTGTCCCATGTAGAAGACGTTGGGCTGGCTGGGGACGCCGGCAGCGGCGCGGGTGCGGCCACCGCGGAAGGGACCGATCATGCGCCAGTGCATGTCGGGCATGGTCTGCACGGTTTGCGCGGAGAGAAGCGGCAGGGATGCGGCAACAAAAACTGCGGCAAGAACGAAACGCGAGAGCGAACGACAGGCCATGGATCTTCCCTTTCAGAGCGTGCGGAGACGCAGCGGCGCGATGGGGGTATTGTACGAGCGGGCCGGCGGGAAAGGCGCGCCGTTCCCGTCGAACGGGTGCGGATGGCTATACTGGTGCGGATGAAGAGAGCGATATTTTTGCTGCTGGCGGCGGTGGTTTTGATTCCCTTTGCGAACGCGCAGGCACCGACGGGACTGAACCATCCGATTTATTTGTGGCCGCACGGAGCGCCTGGGGCGCTGGGCGATCGTCCGGCGGACAAGCCGATCCTGCTGGCGTTCATGCCGGAGAAGCGGTCGACGAGCACGGCGGTGCTGGTGATTCCCGGAGGCGGGTACCAATATGTGGCGATGGGCTACGAGGGCGTGCAGATTGCGAAATGGCTGAACGCGCAGGGCGTGGCGGCGTTTGTGCTGGACTACCGGGTGGCGCCGTATCGTTATCCCGCGGAGATTGAGGACGGCGAGCGAGCGATGCGGCTGATCCGCTCAGAGGCGGCGGAGTACGGGATCGATCCGAACCGGATTGGCGTGTGGGGATCTTCGGCGGGCGGGCATCTGGCTTCGACGCTGGGAACGCACTGCGATGAGGACACGGTACCGCTGAAGAATCCGGACGCGGTGGACAAGCTGAGCTGAAAGCCGGACTTTATGGTGCTGGCCTATCCGGTGATCACGATGAAGCTGCCGGGAACGCATCCGGGATCGCGGATGAACCTGCTGGGGCCGCATCCGAGCGCGGCCATGGTGGAGCGCTACTCGAATGAGCTGCACGTCACGAAGGACACGCCTCCGACTTTCCTGTTCGGAACGACCTTCGATCCGGTGGTGCCGATGGCGACGAACGACCTGGCGTTTTACGAGGCGCTGGTGAAGGCGCATGTTCCGGCAGAGCTGCATTTGTACGACTACGCCAACCATGGCTGCGGGCTGGCGGGATCGATCCAGCCGCTTTCGACGTGGCCGCTGCTGCTGCGGAACTGGCTGGTGCAGCGAGGATGGATTCCGCAGGGAGCGCCGCCGCCACCGCCGCCGATGCCGAACATTCCGGCATGGCTGCCGCAGATCAAGGGACCGGGCCAACCACCGCATAGCTGGTAGCGATATCTGGTAACTATGACAGGCACATATACGGTTCCCATGGAAGCCGCCGGGCAGCGGCTGGATGCATGGCTGGCCGCGCAGCTGGAAGGCGTGAGCCGGGAGCGCGTGCAGATGCTGCTGGGCGAAGGCAAGATTCGCATCGGCGAGGGTGCGCCGCGGGCCTCGTACCGGCTGCGCGGCGGCGAGGTGGTGGAGGTGACGGGCGATCCGACGCCGAAGCCGATCAAGGCGTTTGCGGAAGATATTCCGCTGCGGGTGGTGTACGAGGATGAGGACCTGTCGGTGATCGACAAGCCGGCGGGAATGATGGTGCATGCGGGCGCAGGCGATACGGAGAGCGGCACGCTGGTGAATGCGCTGCTGCACCGGTACCAGGCGCTTTCGACGACGGGCGGGGAGCTGCGGCCGGGAATTGTGCATCGGCTGGACAAGCAGACGAGCGGGCTGATTATTGTGGCGCGGAACGATGCTGCTCATGCGCGGCTGGCGGAGATGTTTTCGCGGCGACAGATGCGGAAGACGTATATCGCGCTGGTGCACGGGCAGGTGAAGCAGGAGCGCGGGACGATTGACGCGCCGGTGGCGCGGGATCTGCTGCGGCGAACGCGGATGACGACGAAGCGGCTGGAGGGCGCGCGGACGGCGGTGTCGCACTACGAGGTGGTGCGGCGGATCGAGTCGCGGTTTGGGAAGTTCACGCTGGTGCGGGTGCGGATTGAGACGGGACGGACGCACCAGATTCGGGTGCACATGGCGTCGATTGGGCATCCGGTGGTGGGCGATCCGCTGTATGGCGCTCCGGCGCGGATGGTGGCCGAGGGCGCGCGGCGGAAGGGCGATCCGGAGCCGGAGTCGCTGCGCCTGGAGCGGAATTTTCTGCACGCGGCGGAGCTGGAGTTTGCGCATCCGACGACGGGAAAGCTGCTGCAACTGAAGGCGGAGCTGCCGGTGGAGCTGGTGGACTTGCTAATGAAACTCTCCACCACAGAGGACGCAGAGGACACAGAGGATTTAAGGACTATGTTGGGACAAGGGGCCGGGAAAGACCAATCCAAAGCGAAGCGGAGGAAGAGATGAAGGTTCTGTATACGGCGGATGTGACGGCGGTGGGCGCGCGGCATGGGC
>DAHVZZ010000133.1:0-7619 GCA_027323785.1 Acidobacterium sp.
GTGCCGCTGGAAACCGCCGGGCCCGCGGCCGGCGATCCGGCAAAGGTGGGAGGCTGTCCCGGCGGCGGCCCAGGCTTGCCGCCGTGAGCAGAGCCGGCCTCCTGCTGTGCGTCCAGCCGGCCGGCCACGGCCGCTCCCAGCATCCCCAGTGACGAATGAACCAGAAACTGTCTGCGCGCGCGATCCATGCGGTGCCCTCATTTCGATACAGCATTCGGACTCGTCTGGAATATTACGGCAAAATCTCAACGCCCGGCCGCACCGTCGGGCACATTCGCCCGCACCGCGCGCGCCGCCGCTCCAGGGCCGGTAACTGGCACGCCACGGATGCCTTCGCCCGGCTCATTGCAGCACCGTGGTTCCGGCAGATGATTTGCCTGCTGTTTACCCCTCATGCACAATGAAAATTGATTGCGCCCCAGTCATCTCATCCAATGAAGTGTTCTCGTTCACTTCTGGCGTTCGTTCTTTTGTGCTTCTGCGGAGTACCGGCTTCCATCGCTCAGCAGGCCCCTTCGGCCCCGGACAGCCTGTGGCGCGCTCCCGCAAAGGCTAAGCTGAACGTCAGACTTCCCGCCCCGCCCCTGCGCACCTACACGGTGTCTTCAGCAAAGGTGTATACGCTGGCGGATTTGATCGATCTGGCCGAGCGGCACAATCCGCAAACCCGCTTCGCCTGGGAGCAGGCCAGGGCTCGCGCGGCTCGCCTGGGCATCGCGCGATCGCAGTGGTATCCCACAATTGCAGCGCTCGCGATTGCAAATACTGCCCGGGCGCGCGTCCTCCTCAATTCGTCCTTCTACCGGCAGACCTACGGGAACTTCTCCCCGGAACTGCATGCCGAATACCTCATTCTGGACTTTGGCGGCCGCACCGGCGCCATCGATGCGGCCCGATGGAATCTGTTGGCCGCCGATCTAAGCTTCAACGACACCCACCGCCGCATCATCTTTGAGGTGATGTCCGCCTATTACCGGCTGCTCGATGCAGAGGGTCTGCGCCAGGCGGCGGAGGTAAGCCTGCGGAATGCGCAGGCCGTCGCATCCGACGTCGGCGACCGCCTGAAGCACGGCCTCGCCACCAGGCCCGATCTGCTGGAAGCGCAGGCTTCCCGCGCCCAGGCGGAGTACGATTTGCAGGCCGCCATCGGCGCCCAGGAGATTGCCCACGGAGATCTCGCCGCCGTACTCGATCTGCCCGCGAGCACTCCCTTCAAAGTTCAGAACGTGGGCGCGCTGCATCTGCCGGATCAGCTGACGGACTCGGTTCAAGCGGAAACTCGGCGGGCCCTCGACCAGCGTCCCGATCTCAGGGCCCTGCTGGCCCAGGTGAAATCGGCGAATGCCGCCATTCGACGGCAGCGCTCCGCCTTCTTCCCCACCCTGAGCCTCAATGGCGACGCCGGCGAAACCCGTCAATATGGACAGCAGGACCTGCTGCCCCCTGGTTACGCGGGCGGCGAAACCTGGAATGCCAACCTGCAGCTCAAATGGTCGCTCTTTGAAGGCGGCCGCCGCAGGAATCAGGTCGCCCAGGCCGTCTCGCAAAGGGCCGCCGCGCAGGCCCGCGCCGATACCCTGCGCGACCGCATTGCCAACGAAGTCTGGGCGGCCCACACCGACGTGGAAACCGCTCTGCGGCAGAGAGCCGCGGCCCAGGCGCTGATGATCTCCGCCCGGCAGTCCTACGAGGCGGCCCGCGAGTCGTACAACTATGGCCTGCGCAACATCGTGGACGTCATCGCCGCTCAAAAGGCGCTGGCCCGCGCCCAGGCCGAGGACGTGACGGCCAGAACCCAGCTCCTGCTGCAGACCGCAAAACTGGCCTTCCAGACCGGCGATCTGATCGCCTCGCAACCCATCGGGACGAAACACTGAATGAAACGGCGACTATCCATCTCGGCATTTCCGGCACGGCGGATTCTCCGTGGCGCGGCCGCCCTGTCTGCCATGCTGTGGACGGCCGGATGCCGCCATTCCCCGGACTTCAATATTCTGGGCTCGTATTTTCCCGCATGGCTGCTCTGCATTGCCGCCGGCATTGCGCTCACCTCCGTCTGCTACTGGGGACTGCAGCGCCTCCATCTCGAGCGCGAGGTGCAGCCTTCCATTGTGGTGTATCCCTGCATGGCGGCCTTTTTTGCCTTCACGCTCTGGCTGGTGTTTTTCAGCCGATGAGAGGATTCGATGCTGTCTGATTTATCTCCGGGAGCGCGCCGTGCCGTCGGTCGCACCATCAGCGTCGTGGCGATTGCCGGGGCTCTGCTGACCGGCCTGCTGGTGGTGCGCCAGGTCATCGACAATCCGCGCACCGACGACGCCGAGGTCTTCGCCAACTTCATTGCCGTGGCGCCGGTCGTCAATGGACCCATCATGCACCTCTATGTGGCCGACAACCAGTACGTGAAGCAGGGCCAGCTCATGGTCGATATCGACGAGCGCCCCTATGCCTATGCGCTGCAGCTGGCCCGCTCCGAGCAGGCCGCCCTGACCGGAAACATTTCCGATGAAAGCCGCCGCATCGCCTCGGAGTCCAGCGCCGTCAGCGTGGCCCAGGCGGGCGTGGCCAGCGCCCAGGCAAACCTCGCTCATGCCGTTTCCGCCGTCAGGGAGTCCCGAGCCGAGATTGCCAGCGCGCAGGCCCAGGTCAGCCGCATCCGCGCGGAACTGAAGTACGCTTCCGACAACCTGCATCGCATGGAACCCCTCCTGACCCGGCAGTTCGTCACCGTCGATCAGGTGGATCAGGCGCGGACCCTCGTGGCCACTCGCCAGCAGGCTCTCCGGGCCGCGCTCGCCGAGCAGGCGCTGGCCTCCGCGCGCCTCACCTCCTCCCTCGCCGAGCGCCAGCAGGCCGAGGCCGCGTTGCAGCAGAGCAGGGCGCAGGTGAAACTCGCATCCCACGCCGTCTTAACGCTGGAGCCGCTGCTGGCCCAGCGCAGCGGCAAGGCATCCAACATCGCCACCGCCAAATACTACCTGGACAACTGCCGCATCTATGCTCCCTTTGACGGCCGCGTCACCAACCTCACCATTTCCAAAGGCGAGTACGCCCACGCCGGCCAGCAGATCTTCACCCTCATCGATACCCGCGTCTGGTGGGTCATTGCCAATTTCCGCGAAACCCAGCTGGACCACATCCGCCCCGGCATGAAGGCCGACGTCTACATCATGTCCCGTCCCGGCCTTCGGCTGCGCGGCGTCGTCGACAGCATGGGCTACGGCGTTACCCCGGACGCCGACATCGTGGGGCGGCTCGCCAAAGGCCTTCCCGATGTGCAGCGCACCCTCAACTGGGTGCATCTTGCCTCCAGATTTCCCGTGCGCATTCGCATCCTCGACGGCCCCGCGCACGACTTCCGGCTGGGCGAGTCCGCCGTAGTCGTGGTCCACGGCGCCTCCCGCCTCTTCACGAGCAGGAGATAACCCATGGCTGCCGGCGCGGTCGCGCGCACCGACACGCGAAGCTTTGCCGCCTGGTTTGCGGACTTCCTGCGCAGCGAGCTGGCCCCCTACCCCGGCCGCGGACTGCTCGTCGCCCGCATGGCGATCTCCGCCACCATCACCATGATCCTCATCATGACCTTCCGCATTCCCGGCGGCGCGGTCGGCCCCCTGTACGCCTTCATCATCTCCCGCGAAAACCTCGTCTCCAGCGCCAAATCGGTGCTGAATGTGAGCCTCGCCTTCGGGGCCTGCCTGCTCTTTGTCCCCGTCGGCGGCCGCATGTTCGGCTCCATTCCGTTCACCCATTTCTTCTGGGAAGCGTTCAGCATCTTCCTGATCTTCTTCCTGATCCGCACCTTGGAAAACTACACCATCGCCAGCGGCATTGGCCTCATCGGCACCTCCGTGCTCGCCATCTCGTATCTGCCCGGACCGGCTGAACGCAACGTGGAGCTCACCCTTTGGGGCATTCTCGCTCCGGCCATCGGCGCCGGTGTCACCATCGCCGTGGAAGCCGTCTTCCACGCCTTCCGCAAACAGAACGAGCTGACTCTCGGCCTCAATCACCGGCTCAAAACCATCGAGGATCTGCTCCGCTGTCTGGCCGAATGCGAAGTCATTCCCTCCGACCTCGATCGCCGCATCACCCAGGAGGCCATGGTCGGCGTGGGCGGACTGCGCCGGTTTGTCACCCGCTCCAACTACACCCGCGTCTACCGCGCGCAGATGAACGCCGTCGTTTCGCTCACCGGCCGCTCCGTCGACTTTGCCGCCGCCCTGGCGCATACCTCTCCCCGCCTGTCGCCCGAGGATCGCCTCATTGCCGGCAGAATGGCCAACGAACTGGCGCTGATTCAGCAATGCCTCCGGGGCGACTGCGCCTCGCCTTCGCTGCAGCCCGCGGCCACCTCCTCCGCCACGCCCCTGCTCCGGGAGCTGGAGGAGATGTTCTCGCTCATTCCCAGAGTGCTGGAAGGCTCGGCCTCGCTCGAGGCGTTCGAGGCCTTCATCGATCGCTCCCAGCCGCAGTCGCGCATCTTCGTTCGCGATGCCTTCCAGAATCCCGCCCACCTGCGCTACGCTCTCAGCGGATGCCTCGCCGGAACCCTGTGCTACGTCACCTATATGGTGCTCGGCTGGCCCGGGCTGGCCACCTCCGTCACCACCTGCGCCCTCACCGCGCTCTCCAACGTGGGCTCCTCCCGCCAAAAGCAGCTCCTCCGCATCGCCGGCGCCGTCATCGGCGGCTTTGTCTTTGGCATGGGAGCGCAGGTGCTGGTCCTTCCCTGGCTCAATGGCATTGCCGGATTCACGCTGCTCTTCGCCGCCGTCACCGCGGTGGCCGCGTGGATTGGCACCTCCAGCACACGGCTTTCCTACTGCGGACTCCAGATTGCGCTGGCCTTCTACTTCATCAACATCAACGAGTTTCACATCCAGCTTTCGCTGTCCATCGCGCGCGACCGCGCCCTCGGCGTCCTGCTGGGCATTTTCATGATGTGGCTGGTCTTTGAGCGGCTGCATCCTCGCAAAGCCGTTCATCAGATGGTGGAAACCTTCAGCGATAACCTGCAGCTGCTGGGCAGACTCAGCGGCTATTCGCTCGCGGCGCAGAACGCCCCGGCCATCCGCCGCGTGCGCAGGCTTCGCGCACGCATTGTCGACAACTTCGCCTCCGTCAATGCGCAGGCCGACGCCGTCCCCTTCGAGATTGGCTCGCTTCGGGGCCAGCACATGGCCGCCCGCGACCGCGTCCGCCGATGGCAAGCCACCCTGCGCACCTTCTTCGTGCTGGCCCTGGCTCTGCTGCAGTACACCACATTCGCCATGGCGGATCTCCTCTCCGAGAGCACCCTGCGCGACATTGAGGAATTCGATCGGGTCTGTGCGCTGCGGCTCGAAGCCATGGCGGCGCACCTGAAAATGCAGAAGGAAACCCTGCCCGATGGGCCAGTCGACACCTTCGTGCCGCCTCCGCGTGAGCCATGGCCCGCCTGGCTGAACTCCGCAAGCGACGAGGAGAGGCAGCGCGGCATTCTCCCCCTGGTCCTCGAACTGGCCCGTATTCTCGATCGTCTCTGGGATGAAATGTCCGCCGCGCCCCTCTATGCGGTCGAGTAGCCAACCGCACCTCGGACCCTGCGCGGCTTTCCGCCCCCGATGAAACCACCGCTGACATCAGCTTCCAAACGCGCGTTGCCACTCTTTCGCCGATGCGCTTGTAAACTACTGATGGGCAGCAATTGAATCGCTCCGCAGGGCCTGTAGCTCAATGGTTAGAGCAGGGGACTCATAATGGCACCAATGGCCGTTTTGCACCATTCTGTGTGCATCTGCTCTGAAGCGCAAGGTCCAGCATAACCATCTTATATTCAGCAAGTTAGATGTGACCAGAGGCGTGCGTGGGCGTGCGCCGACCCGCTCTGATTTGAAATCCGAACCGGCACCAAATCCTGCACGGTTTTCAGAGCACCTGCGACTGTAATTCCATGTTTCTCCACAGTTGTGGATGGAGGCAATCGCCCTCAGGGGCCACCAGCCAGTTCCGGTCACGGAGAGCGCACGAAGACAGGCCATCGATTGCTGAAAACGCTCGTTCGTGCGCACATATACGCTGAGCGTATCGAATCCATAGCTCGGATGCTGCGTATACGTAACATAGGGTCCGCGGTAGTCAGGCATAGCTCCGGAGGAGTGAGACACGTCGCCGGTGCGGCCGACCGATCCCAGCCTCATTGAAGCAAATCGGCAACTATCAGGTAGGAACCTACTCGCTTCCTCTCCGCGGTGATCCCAGCGCTGCTCGTCCTCGATCTCGACTTTCCGCAGTGATCCGTAAGCGTCCGCTTCTGACCGTGTAGACGTGGGTGGCCGGCAGGCTGCGACCGCTTCTTGCGAGTGATTGAGGAGCGGGAGGGGCGGGCCAGACGTTAGCTCGGTTCCGCTCAAATCGAAGTTCCTACTCATTCTGGTCAGCTGATGCCAAACGTATACAGCTTGCCCGCGGATGCTCCATTTGCCGAAGCGAGTGCTCCGGGGGCAAGGAAACCGTATTCGCCGGGCTTCAGATCTGTTGCAGTGGCTTTGTAGGTGTCGTGGCCAATGTTCTTGAATTTGAGCGAGATGGCCTCCTGGTCAACGCCTCCGGAAGCCCCCATGAGACCCATCTTCGATTCCGTAAACTCGCGGGAATCCTTTCTCGAGTCGAGCCGAATGAGCTGATATTCAGTTGGAGCTGTGCCGTCCGCGCAGCGTAGAACGAAAGTCGCAGGGTCTTTCAGTTGCTCGGAGCTCTTCCTGCCGGGCACCGTGCCTTCAAATTTCGCCTTTTTGATGCCATAGGTGAATGCCGCCCCAAGCATTCCCCTCGTTCTGAAGTTGACGATTTCGACCGGCAGAAGGGTCAAAGTGTTTTTCACGCTTGTGTATACCCCGATGTCTTCCGGAAGTCCCTGTGCAGAGGCAGATTCCCCGGGGGATGTCGGCTTCGGCGTTTCCGCCGCGAGCACGGCGTCGATGACCTTCTCACTGAGACCAGCTTTCTTCAGAGCGAGAAGCCCCTGAACAGATGTATCAATGGACACGCCGTCTGCCCGGATCGCATTGATGATGGTCTGGTCGTCAAATCCAGCATTTTTCATCTGGGCGAGATTTGCAACCGAAAGAGGCTTCTTCGCCTGTGCATTTGTCTGGCCTGCAAGCAACATAAAGCAAAGCGCAATAAAAGGCACCCCCAGGAATAGCGACGTACGAGTCGGCAATTTCTTCATCTGAATCCTCCGCCCGACCAAAGTGAGTAGACCGAGTCTTCCGCGTGGCACAAAAGATGTCCAAAGGAAGTTTTCTACGCCATTTCTACGCGACGAGCTGAGAACGATCCACTGGTCGAAGGTGTCAAGAGCTGGCTATAGGTGACATTTGGCCTCCGGCAACCATACGTAGATTCGGAGTAGTGAGAGATGTCATCGATGCGGGCCATCCAACGCAAGTGCCCCAAGAGTCTGGTCGTGGACATTCCGGCAGGAAGCACCGCCGTATCAGTTTGTGCTGACATGCAGCGCGTAGATTTCGTTCGGTTCAAACCAATGCAGGAAAATAATGGAGCCTCCGGGAGCCAGGGCAAACCAGGTGTCGATCCGGCCCGGCATTTTACTGAAGGATGACAGGTCGACT
>DAHVZZ010000142.1:0-5044 GCA_027323785.1 Acidobacterium sp.
CGCGCCTCCAGATGCGCCAGCGCCTCGGCGCCACCTCCGGCTTCCATCACCTCCCAGCGCAGCCCGCGCAACACCTCCCGCACCCGCTTCCGGAACGAAAGATCCGCGCTCGCCAGTACGGCCGTCTTCGGTTGCACCTGCCGCATCGCACTCGCCGCTATCGCCATCATTTCCCCCTCTGGATTCCTTCGTCTGACCTCGCCCTGCCGCCTGCCATGTTTCGGGCCGCCCCCGCCGCCCATTTCCATGCGGACCGCCGTTCCCGCATCTTCTCCCACACTTCCTGGTGCGTTCCTTCCTGCCGCAATTCCGGCTCTCGTCCCGGCCCTGCACCGCTCACATAGCCGAATTCACCGCCCGTCACACATCCGTCTCGCGATTGCGCCGCTCACGCCGCTGGCACACAGCCTGCCACCGTAGCGCCACTCTCCCCAGCCCTGTGCCACTCACACCGCTGGCCATACCGCCTGCCGCAGCGCTTCCCTCCGCGAACCCGTCATCCCAATCGCATACCCCAGCCCGCGCACCGTTTGAATCAGCGGTGCGGGGCCATCTTCGCCCAGCTTCTTCCGCAGATAGTTCACATACACATCCACGATGTTGGTGCCGTTCTCCGCCGGCTCCTTCCAGACCTCGCTCAGCAGGCTCGCCCGCGACACCGGCTGCCCGCGATGCAGCATCAGGCACTCCAGCAGCGCATACTCGGTTCGCGTCAGCGCCACTGCCTCGCCGCCCCGCCGCACCGTATGCTCCACCCGGTTCAGCTCCACATCCCCGTGCCGCAGCACCAGGTTCACTCCCTGCCCGCGACGCCGCAGCAGCGCCCGGCAACGCGCCTTCAGCTCCGCCAGCGAAAACGGCTTCCCCATGCAGTCATCCGCGCCCAGGTCCAGGCACTCCACCCGCGTTCCCACCTCGTGCCGCGCGCTCAGCACCAGCGCCGGCGTCTCCGTGCACCGCGCGCGCAAAAACCGCAGCACCTCGGTCCCGTCCCGCTTCGGCAGATTCAGATCCATCACCACCAGGTCCGGCAGCACCGCCTCCAGCTCCTCCATCGCCGCCTCGCCGTCGGCCGCCAGGCTCACGCGATACCCCTCCGCCGCCAGTCCCCGCTCCAGAAAGCGCCGCAGCGCCCCATCGTCTTCGACTACCAGGATTCGCAATTCCTTCTCCCCTCTCACACCGCTACCTTCGCCCACTCCTCCTCTCTCTTCAAGTCTTCTTGAGCCCCGCACCCCACCCGCTTCCCGCTTTGAAACACACACCTCCACCGCCCTCCCATTCCGGGAAAGCTCCGCCCACGCTCCTGCTCACCGCCTCCATCCCAAAACAACGCCCCAAACGGCATCCCTGTTGCACCTTTCTGTTCCCCGCGCAATCTTTTCGCTTTCGATTCCCTTTTTGTTCGCTATACTGCTGCCATGGCTATCACCCGGCGCCAAAAAGAGGTTCTCGACTTCATCTCCGGTTTCGTCCAGCGCAACGGCTATTCCCCCTCCTATGAGGAAATCGCCCGCGGCCTCGGCCTCAAATCGCTGGCCACCGTGCACAAGCACGTCACCAACCTCCAGAACAAGGGCCTCATCGCGCGCGCCCACAACCGCAGCCGCTCGCTCGACGTCCTGCCCCCGCGCAGCCGCACCCGCACCGCCGACCGCCTGCCCCTCATGGGCCGCATCGCCGCCGGCCTGCCCGTCGAAACCACCGAAACCCCTGAGACCATCTCCCTCGGCGACATCATCGGCAACCGCGAAGTCTTCGCCCTCCAGGTCCGCGGCGAATCCATGCGCGACGAGCACATCGTCGACGGCGACTACGTCCTCGTCGAACGCACCAGCACCGCCCGCCAGGGCGAAATCATCGTCGCCCTCGTCCGCGGAGCCGAAACCACCCTCAAGCGCTTCTACCTCGAGGGCTCCATGGTTCGCCTCCAGCCCTCCAACGCCGAAATGAACCCCATCATCGTCCCCGCCGCCCACGTCGCCATCCAGGGCCGCGTTCTCGGCATGCTCCGCAAATACTGAGCATCTCCAGGCATCCACGGAGCGCGGGCGTCCCACATGGATGCGCAGCATCCGCGTAGAACATACCGCTGGAGCTCTCACTTCACGCTGACCACCCCGGTCTTCGCATCGATCCGCCACGCCTCTGGCTTGGGCAAGACCATCCCGCCGTCCTTCATCTGCAAAGGCATCCACAAATACCGCGAATCCCACAGCGCTCGCGGCCTCCACTCATCGCCCATGAAGATCACCGTCGTCTTCTTCGTCCCCTTCACCTTCAGCAAAAACGTCGACTGCGACCCATACGTATCCTCCGACCCCGGCGCAATCTCCTTAAACGTCGTCCAAGGCCCGCCCAGCCGCTTCGCCGTCGCATACACATTCGGATTCGCCTTCCAACCCGTCAAATGCGAGCCCAGCACGTAGTACCGCCCGTGATCATGCACCAGCGCTCCGCCCTCCAGCGGAATATGCAAAAACGCCGCCGCCGGCTTCTCCACCTTCAGCCGGTCCGGCGACAGCCGCGCCACGTAGAACCCGCCCGAAGGCCGCGACTCAAAAATCAGATACGCCTGCCCGTCGTCATCCACAAACTGCCCGATGTCCCTCGACTGCAGCCCCAGCGGCCGAAAACTCTCCACAAAGTGATACGGCCCCGTCACCTTGTCGCTCACCGCCACGCCCACATGCGCGTACTGGTAGTGCGCATCGTCCAGATGCATGTACATCACAAACTTGTGCGTCGCCGGACTGTAATACACCTTCGGCCGCTCCAGCACCCAGTGCGCTCCCAGGTGCTCCGGATCCGCCAGCACCAGCGCATGCCCGCGCCCCTTCCAGTGCATCAAATCCCGCGACGAGTAGCAGTTCACATAACGCTTCGAAGGGTCCAGCTTCGGATTCCTGTCCGTCCCGAACCAGTACCACACATGCCCGTAGTGCAGAATCCCGCCGCCATGCGCCTCAATCACCTTCCCCTGCGTATCTCGCCACACCGCCCCCGGCTTCACCCACCTCTGCGCCGCCACTGCCGCCTGCACACCCACACCCAGCACCATCGCTGCCGCCAGAACCCCAACCCCGCGCCATCCCTTCACCCTCACCACTCCCTCCTCATCCGGAATCCCTCGCGCGGCAAGCGAGCAATCCCGCGCCGCTCCTTTGTAACATCCCCGCGCATCGCCCCGCCGCATTTGACCGCCCCGCGCCTCACCGCAGAAAATGACAACCCTGAGGTAAACCATGCCCGCCGCCGACGCTTTCCAGGAAGCCCTCGATCATCCCTGCCCGCTCACCCCCGCGCACATCGCCGCTTTTGATGAAACCGGTTTCATCAAACTCCCTTCCGTGCTCCCGCCTTCGCTCCTTGACCACTTCCGTCAGGCCATCTCCGCTAAGGTCCACCAGCTCAATACCCAGCACCTCCCCATGGACCAGCGCTCCACCTACGACAAGGCCTTTCTCCAGATCATGAATCTCTGGACCCACGGCGAAGAGCTCCGCCGCTTCGTCTTCGGCAAGCGCCTCGCACGCATCGCCGCCGAGCTCATGGGCTGCAGCGGCGTCCGCGTCTACCACGACCAGGCACTCTACAAGGAACCCGGCGGCGGCATCACTCCCTGGCACGCCGACCAGTACTACTGGCCCGTCTCCAGCCATCGCATCGTCACCGCATGGATCCCCCTCCAGGACACGCCCCTCGAAATGGGCCCGCTCGCCTTCAGCATCGGCAGCCACCATCTCGACTACGGACGTGACCTCGAAATCTCCGACGAAAGTGAAGCCCGCCTCCAGCAGGCCCTCGCCGCCTATCCCGTCGACGAAGGCTCCTTCCGCCTAGGCGACGTCAGCTTCCACTCCGGCTGGACCTTCCATCGCGCCGGACCCAACATCACCAACCGCCCCCGCGAAGTCATGACCATCATCTACATGGACGAGGAGATGCGCCTCATCGAGCCCAGGAACAAAAATCACATCCTCGACACCGCACGCTGGTGCCCCGGCATCCGTCCCGGCGAACGCATCGCCTCGCCGCTCAACCCCGTGCTCTACTCGCGCACCTGACAACAGCCGCCGCTCGCACGTCGCGCCGCCTGACCCAAACCATCCACCCGCGCCGAACCTCCGCGCCAGCCATCTCCGAGATCTCTGTGAACCACTCCCGCACCACGCGCCGCCGCTTCCTCCACACCACCCTCATCGCAGCCGCCACCGCCGCGCTCGCGCCCAAACTCCTCGCCGCCGAATCCCCGCTCCCCATCACCCTCGGCCCGCCCGCCGCACAGCCCATCCCGCTCAACTACGCCGGCCTCAGCTACGAGAAAATCGAGCTCGCCGACCCCTTGCTCTTCTCCGCCTCTGACCACAACCTCGTCGCCATCTTCCGCGCGCTCAGCCCCCAGGGCGTCCTCCGCATCGGCGGCAACTCCAGCGAATACTGCTGGTGGAAATCCCATCCTCGCCAGACCCCGCCGCCGCCACCCAAATACGCCCACAACTCCGCCAACTGGATGCCCCACTCCTACACCGCCATCCATCCCGAAGCCGTGGATAACCTCGCCGGATTCCTCCATGCCGCTAACTGGACCGTCATCTACGGCCTCAACCTCGGCACCGCCACCCCCGAGGCCGCCGCCGAAGAAGCCGCCTACGCCGCCCGCACCCTCGGCGACCGCCTGGCCTACTTTCAAATCGGCAACGAACCCGACTACTACGGTCAGCCCAACAACGGCCTCCGCCCGCCCTCCTGGGATTACGACCGCTACTTCACCCAGTGGCTCACCTTCGCCCGCGCCATCCTCCAGCGCGTCCCCCGTGCCCAGTTCGGAGGTCCCGACGTCGGCTCTACCGTCGATTGGGTCGTCCGCTTCGCCGAGCAGGCTCCCAAACATCTTCCCGGTCACATCGCCGCCTGCACCAGCCACTACTATGCCGAGGGCCCGCCCGACAACCCCAGCGTCACCATCGCCCGCCTGCTGCGCCCTGACCCACGCGTCCGCCGCGACATCACCCGCATCATGGCCGCCGCCCACGCCGCCCAC
>DAHVZZ010000190.1:0-2985 GCA_027323785.1 Acidobacterium sp.
CTCCGGCCGCGAAATCATTGACCGGAACGGGAGAGTGCGGGAGGTGGAACTGATCGATGCACCCGATCCGCGGGCGACGGTCAACTCCATCAGGGGTGACCGCTTTACACGTTTTTATCCGGCCAAACTGGATGGAAGCCGCTGCGAGGAGACGTACTGGACTCGGGAATGAAAGGAAAAATATGTTGCGCGGGGTGGGGTGAGGCTCGTAAAAAGGGTGCACACTCCCGCAACGACGAGAAGGAATCCTGAAGCGGATCAGGGGCTGCGGGGGGAGTTTGCTTTTTGCGTGAGGCTTAACCCATGGCTGGTATCTTTCGGCGGAATTTCTGGCTGGTTTCTCTCAGTCTTCCACTAGCGGCAGCGATGCCGCTGTACGGGCAGGTGCAGTGGACGCAGCCGACGGCGGCGGAGCTGAAGATGACGTCGGAGGCGAAGGCTCCGGGGGCGGACGCGATTTATCTGAACTACGACGACGATCTGAATGTGCCGGAGCACTTCGAGCAGGTTTACGCGGCGATCAAGGTGCTGACGGCGGACGGGCGCGGGTATGGGGATATCCATATTTACTATCCGGCGGGCGCGGTGGATATTGTGGCGATCGAGGGGCGGACGATCCACAGCGACGGGACGGTGATTCCGTTCACGGGGAAGCCGTACGACAAGCTGGTGCAAAAGCAGAACGGCGAGAGGCTGATGGCGAAGGTGTTCAGTCTGCCGGATGTGCAGACGGGGAGCGTGCTGGAGTATCAGTTCCGGGTGCTGCTGAGTCACGGCATCGAGGGGCTGGTGGCGCCGCAGTGGAATCTGCAGAGGAACCTGTTTGTGAAGAAGGCGCACTACCAGTTTATTTCGGCAAAGCTGAGCCCCAATACCTATCCGAATGTTCTGGTGCCGAATCCTGAAGGAAAGCTGACGCTGGCGACGAAGCTGCAGTACGATTCCTCGCTGCCGCCGGGAGCGAAGTTCAAGGACACATCGGCGGGCGAGGATCTGGTGGTGAAGGATGTGCCGGCGATTCCGGACGAGCCGTATTCGCCGCCACTGGGGAGTTATTCGTACCGGCTGTACTACTTTTACACGGGGAATTACTCGGCGAAGGACTACTGGAAGGGTGCGGGGAAGGCGTGGTCGCGACGGGTGAATTCGTTTGCGGCGGTGACGCCGCAGATTCGCCAGGCGGCGGCGCAGATTACGGCAGGAGCGACGACGCCGGCGCAGAAGCTGGAAAAGATTTATGCGGCGGTGATGACGGTGGCGAACACGGACTACACGCGGGCGCTGTCGCAGCAGGAGGAGAGGGCGAAAGGGATCCACATTCGGGACGCGGCGGATGTGTGGACGGAGAAGCAGGGAACGAGCAACCAGATCACGCGGCTGTTTATTGCGCTGGCGCGGGCGGAGGGCCTGGATGCGGAGGCGATGATTGTGCCGCAGCGGAATGTGCGTGTGCTGAACGCGGACGACCTGGACTGGAGCCAACTGACAGACGAGCTGGCGATGGTGATGGTGAACGGGCAGCCGACGTACTTCGATCCGGGAGAGCGTTACTGCGAATTTGGGAAGCTGGCGTGGGTGCATCAGCAGGTGCTGGGGATGCGGCAGGATGGGCACGGGGCGGTGCCGCAGCTGACGCCAGGGGCGACCTATAAGGACACGGTGGTGGACCGGCAGGCGACGCTGCATTTGAACGCGGACGGGACGATGACGGGGACGGTGCGGATTGCGATGACGGGAGCGGTGGCGCTGCAGTGGCGGCACAGGGCGCTGCGGAAGGATGCGCAAGCTGCGGAGAAGGCGTTCAGCAACAAGCTGGAGCAGGAGGTGCCGGCGAGCGTGCGGGTGCAGGGGACGACGTTCACGGGGCTGACGGATCCGAGCCAGGCGCTGGTGGCGGAGGTGCAGGTGAGCGGGACGATGGGCAGCCAGGCGGGGAAGCAGGTGATCGTGCCGGGGTCGTTCTTTGAGGCGCAGGAGAAGCCGCTGTTTGTGGCAGGGACGCGGCAGAATCCGGTGGACCTGGATTATCCGCGGCTGGTGCGGGATGGAGTGAAGGTGATTCTGGGGCCGGGGCTGAAGGTGGATGCGGTGCCGACGAGCGAGCAGCTGCCGTATCCGCAGAACGCGGAGTTCATCACGAAGTATGCGGGGTCGGGGCAGGTGTACCAGCAGGCGCGGCTGCTGGCGCTGGGAAATGTGCTGTATAAGGCGACGGATTATCCGCAGCTGAAGGCGTTCTTTCAGAAGCTGGCGGCGCAGGATCAGCAGCAGGTGGTGCTGACGAAGGTGAAGAAGGGGATGGAGAACGGGACGGGCGGCGGGATGGGGTGAGTGGCCGGAGAGGGGTGAGGCGGTCAGCCGTTAGGGGTGGGGCGGCCGGGATGAGGCGGCCAGCGGTTAGGGATGGGTGGGTGCGTGAGGTGGGGAAGAGGGCGATGAGCGGGTGGCGTCGGGGAGTGGTCTGCGGAGTGCTGGCGATGATGGCGAGCGCGGGGGCGTGGGCGCGGAATACGCGCCTGCCGGAGTGGGTGACGCAAGCGGCAACGCACGGGCTGCTGCCCAGCAGCTGGCGGAATGCGAAAGCGGTGTATCTGCTGGAAGACCGGCTGGTGACGGTGCAGCCGAATGGGCGCGCGGTGGAACGGTACCGGGCAGTGGTGCAGATTCTGCGCCCGGAGGGACGTGGACACGCGGTTCCGGTGGTGGACTACTGGGGCGACGAGAAGGTGGAGTCGTTCCATGTGTGGAGCATTGGGCCGGACGGGCACCACTACACGATGAAGAAGTCGGATTATGTGGAGGCGGGGGATTCGTCGTACGGGATGCTGTATCAGGACATCCGGTACGAGGTGGCGCAGCCGCCGGGGGCCGATCCGGGGGGAGTGGTGGCTTGGGAGTACACGAAGGAACTGCCGAGCTATTACAACGAGGCGCTGTGGGATTTTCAGCACTCGATTCCAGTGGTGGATTCGGTGTTCGAGATCG
>DAHVZZ010000212.1:0-2940 GCA_027323785.1 Acidobacterium sp.
CCCTCTACGGCGACGGCCATCCTGAAACAGGCGCAGTACTTTCTGCGCTGGTCGACGCGTGATCGCGACCCACCGGAGGTGACATCCTGGTTTTCCATCGTGCTCCGCGGCGACGCACTCTTCAAACCTCTAGTCGGCTCACGTTTGCGGTGCTGCTGGGCCTGGCATTTGCGGTCGCGCCCTCGCTTCGCGCGCAAACCACGGCAGCCATGCCTCACCTCGCCCGCCGCCACGGCGTCACCCAAATGATCGTGAACGGCGAGCCCTTCCTGATGCGCGGCGGGGAGTTGGAAAACTCGACGGCATCCAGCCTCACCTTCATGCAGAAAATCTGGCCGAAGCTGGCGGCGATGCACTTCAACACCGTCATTGCCCCGGTGTACTGGCAGCTGATCGAACCGCAGGAACACCATTTCGACTTCAGCACCGTCGATGGCCTGATCGAAGGCGCGCGCGCGCACCACATGAAGCTGGTGCTGCTGTGGTTTGGCACGTGGAAGAACAGCATGTCCTGCTATGTGCCGGGCTGGGTGAAGGCGAATCCGCAACGATTTCCACGCGCCGAATCGTCCGACGGACGGAAGCTGGAAATCCTCACCGCCGAGAGCGCGAATAATCTGGACGCGGACAAGGCGGCGTTTGTGGCGCTGATGCGGCACCTGAAGCAGTTCGACGGAACCGAGCACACCGTCATTCTGGTGCAGGTGGAAAACGAAGTCGGCATGATCCTTTCGGCCGGAGGTCCGCAGGCGCGCGACTACAGTCCGGAGGCGAATGCCGCCTACGATGCCCCCGTTCCCGCGGCGCTGACGCAGTACCTGAGCCAGCATCGAGCGACGCTGGTGCCCTGGGTCAGACACGCCTGGGAATCCCAAGGAGCAAAGACAGGTGCGAACTGGCCGCAGACATTTGGGCCAGGGCCGGGCACCGGAGTCCTGTTTACCGCGTGGACCGAGGCCCGCTACACCGGAGAAGTGGCCGCGGCGGGCAAGGCGGTCTATTCGCTGCCGATGTATGTGAACGCAGCGCTGCTCGGCCCCGGCAACCCTCCGGGAACATTTCCGAACGGAGCTCCGCTGCCGCAGCTGTTCGACATCTGGCGGGCGGCTGCGCCGGCCATCAACTTCTTCTCGCCCGATGTTTACTTCCCTAACTTCGTGCACTGGGCTGACGCCTATACGCAGCCGGGGAATCCTCTGTTTGTGCCGGAGAGCGGACGCACGACGGCAGCCAATCTCGGGGCCAATGCGCTGTACGCCTACGGCAAGCTGAACGCCATGGGATACTCCGTCTATGCGCCGGAGTTCCTGCCTCCGCATCAGCAAAAAGTTCTGGGCGATGTCTACGAGATGGTGAAGCAGCTTACGCCGCTGATTCTGGCGAAGCAGGGAACCGGCCAGATGGTGGGAGTTCGCACACCGATGAGTATGAATGGCAAGGATGACCTGACTCGGCAGAGCTTCACGCTGGGCGGCTATCGATTCACCGCGAACTTCGGAAGCCAGGTCTTCCGGCCGCGCGGAGCGCCGAAAGCGCCCGTGATACCGCACGCTCATGGTGGGCTGATTATGCAGATGGGACCGAACAGTTTTCTGGCGGCGGGTACAGGCATGGATCTGACCTTTGCCGGTGCGGGAAAACAAGGCGCGCAGGCGGGCATCGACGAGATATGGGAAGGGGCCTACGTGAAAGGCAAGTGGACGCCCGGCCGCGAGCTCAACGGCGACGACGACAATCAGGGACGCTATCTGCGCTTACCGGACGGCCAGTTCACCATTCGCCACCTGAGCCTGTACAAATACTGAGTGCCACGGCGCTGACTTCGAGCAAGGCAGCGCCACGCGGTCGCGGTAGCCGACGAATGTTCTGTCTGAAAAAGGCCAGGCCGTACGCCCAGGGAACTCGAGGCATCAGCAGCAGGCTCAGGGTAAACGCGGCACCCACCAGTCCGATGAACAGATAGAGTGGCCGGAGCTCACATCTTGTTCGCAAGCATCGGCACCAGCGAGCAGCCAATTCCGGAAACAACCGAGCCTCCGCTGCCAAACAGGATCGCCAAAGCGGAGCTGGCAGCGGCGGATTGCGCCTTGCCGTCCAGAGATTCGGCAGAGAATTTACCGATGTGATAAGTGACAATTGAGCAACAGCCGTTGCCATTCCCCGAAAGTACTACTTCTCTGAACCTGAAAGTAATGGTTGACGGGTGCCCTCCGTGGTATCCTGGCGGCAGTTCTCAGCATTTGGAACGTGCCAGTTGGGTTGCCGCTCGCCGCAATCAGACGCCTTACTGTGTCGAAAGCTGCCTCTGCTGAGGTTTCTGAAGTCTGTCCCTGCTCCGCCCGGGCTTCAGCGATGAATTTCCAAGGATGTGCCATGCGTTTTCCCCTGTCGAATGCCCAACTGTCTCCGCGCCTTCTCCCGCGCGTGTTTCGGCGCTCCTCCCGCTTCGCCGCCATTTTGTTATCCGTGCCGTTGATGGCTATCCCGGTGGCGCATGCCCAGAGCCTCTACACCTTTGCGGGAACGACGCAGGTCGGGTCCAGTTCCTCGGCTCAGACCGTCTCCGTCAAGGTAACCACCGCCGGAACCGTTGCCAAAGCCGAGGTCCTTACCCTGGGCGCGCCGAACCTCGACTTCACGGAATCCGGCAGCGATTCCTGTGCTGGGATCACCCTTGGCAACAGCTGCAACGTCAGCGTCGTATTCTCCCCAAAATATCCTGGGCCGCGCGATGGAGCAGTGGTCCTTGTTGATTCTTCCGGCAATACTCTGGGGACGGAATACCTCACCGGAACCGGCTCCGGTCCTCTGGCGGTTCTGGTCCCGGGCACCATCAGCATCGCCGCCGGCACGCTGAGCCAGTGGACCTATCTCGGCGACGGCAAACCGGCTACCACAGCCGATCTCTATCTGCCCTCCGGGCTGGCGATCGACGGCGCC
>DAHVZZ010000232.1:0-1500 GCA_027323785.1 Acidobacterium sp.
CAGCACGTAACTCGCCCACGGAATCCCCGTCTTCTCCGCGACGATCGGACCGGCATACGCCAGCTCTCCCGTCACCAGCAAATCCGCGCCCCCATCCGCCTCCACCGCCGCCATCAAATCCGCGTAGCTCTCCCGCAGCGATGGAAACAGAAACTCCCGTAGCCCCGTCTCCGTCCCATGCTTGATGTCGTAGATCATCGCGATCAGCCGCGTATCCGTCGGGTCCTGATCCGGCCGCACCCGTGCAAAGCCAATGCCCAGCGGCTCAATCTTCGTGCGGAACATCTCCGGCACCGCCAGCACCGGACGGTGCCCCCGCCGCTTCAGCTCCAGCGCCAGCGCAATCAGCGGATTCACATCGCCAAACGTGCCATAGGTTGAAAAAACAATTCGCATAAATCCGGGTCTCAGAGTGCGCCGGGGATCGCAGCATCCCAGGCGGCCAGCGGAGCCTTGCGGCCACGAAGTTCCACCTGCGGCCCGCGGCGCTGGCCATCGCTGGCCCTGACCTCTGCCTCATTCCTCCGATTGATCCAAATGTATCAGTCTCGACCGCTGCTTCCTGTAATCTGTCCCTCCGTCTGCCTTTCCGGAAGGCTCCGTTGGGAAAACCATATCCTCGCCATCGGGTTCTGACTTAGAGACTGCTATTTACTTTCGCGCACTGAGAAAACTGGCTCCCTGCGCCAGCCGTGGAAAAGTGAATAACAGGCTCTGGGTCCGTCGCCGATAATATCCTTGCGGTAGCTGTATCAATCGCGATACCCTGGAGGCCGATCCATGACTCGCGCCGAACTCATTCACGCCGTCATTCTCCGAGCCCAGGAGAACGGCTTCGAATTCCAAAAGTGGTTTCAGGCCAACATTGAGCCGGAGTGGCAGGATCTCAGCCACGCCATCCGCCTCCTCGCCGGCGGACGCCGCTACTACGCCCTGCTCTTCTCCCATGAATTCGCGCGAAACTTTTGGAAAAAAGGCATTCCCATCACGTTCACTCTGCCCTCGCAGGAATACACCCGCGTTGACAAAGACGGCAATGCCGTCACCGTCCGCCGCAAAGGCTTCACCACACGCGCCTCCCGCTCCACGTCCAACACAGTCTGGCAGTACCACCTCGAACAGATGGCCGTCTGGGAAGAGCCTCTCCGCTACATCCGCCGCTTCATCCTCACCGATGCGGAAATCCAGGCTGCCGGCGGCGACCCATCCTCCAAAACTCCCCGCAAGCGCATCGGACTCGCACGCCGCCCGCTCAAATGGCTCTAGCCGCCGTCCCGCCGCACGCAACCTCATCGATCGCCATTCCGGCCCCACAAAAAACATCGGCCCCGCGCCCATAATTTCAGGCGACGAGGCCGATCCGTTCCCTTCCATCCGGCGACACTCAGTGCGCGCTGTGCCCGGCGTTCACTGCCTCCGCCTCGCGGATCACCGCATAATAAGCCGGCTTCGGCTTCCCGGCGCGATCGAACAGCAGCGGATAATTCGTCCGCCCCGGCA
>DAHVZZ010000223.1:0-2320 GCA_027323785.1 Acidobacterium sp.
ATCCGGTCAGCGTCGCCGTCGGTGATCAGGCCGGCATCGCAACGCTCCGCCACCACCGCCCTCTGCGTAGCGGCGATGTGCGGCAGAATGGGCTCCGGGTTGATCCCGGGAAAGGCCGGATTCAGCTCACTGCGAAACTCCACGCACGGTATGCCCGCGCGCCCAAAGATTCCCGCAACGTAGCCTTTGCCGGCGCCATACATGGTATCGATGAGGAAGCGATAGCCGGATCGCCGGATCGCCGCCAAATCCACAAAAGACTCCACGGCGGCGATGTAGGGCGGCGAAAAGTCCACCTCCTCGATCCGCGCCGGCGTGGCAGCCGCGGGCAGCTCCTGCAGCAGATAGCTCTCAATCCTGGCGATGATCGCCGGGCTCCCCGAGCCGCCATAGCCGGCCTTGTACTTCACCCCGTTCCACTCTGCCGGATTGTGGCTGGAGGTGATCATCACCCCGCCCGCGGCCTTGCGGCTGCGCACCGCGAAGGACAGCTCCGGAGTTGGCGTCACCTTGCTGGAGAGCGCGACGGAAATTCCAGCGCCCGAGAGCACCTCAGCCACCACGCGCGCAAAGGAACGAGATCCGAAGCGAGTATCGTATCCTACGCAGACTCCCGCCTGCGCCGTCTCATGCCGCAGCACATAGAGCGCGATCGCGCGCGAGGCCACCCGCACGTTCTCATAGGTAAAATCGTCGGCGATGATGCCTCGCCATCCGTCGGTTCCAAACTTCACCACTGTATTCAAATCAGATCCGTCCTGCCCCGGCTCTGGAGCTCCTTCACTACTTTGCCCACATCCTGGGAACCTTCGCGGGTGGTGATCAACAGCGCATCGCCGGTCTCGACCGCCACGATATCCTTCACTCCCACCAAGGCTACCGTCTTGCCGGGCGCAAAGACGTAACAGCCCGCGGAGTCGATCTGTACGCTGCCGGCCGATTCGATCACGTTCCGGTTGGGGCAGGAGTGACTCTCGGTCAGGAACTCGTGCAGCGCCGCCCAGCTTCCCAGATCGTTCCAGGCAAAGTCCGCCGGCAGGCAGTAAAGTTCAGAAGCACTCTCTCCCTTGGCCGAGCGCGGTTCCAGCACGGCATAGTCAATGGAGATGGACTCGCACCGCGGGTAGAGCGCCCGGTACACCTGCTCAAACTGCGGGGTTCGCCAAGCCGCGGCGATCTTCTCCAGCAAAGGCGCCATCTTCGGAGCATGCTCGCGGATGGCATCGGCCAGCGTCCGCGCGCTCCACAAAAACATCCCGCTGTTCCAGGCGTAGTTCCCGGAGCGTAGAAAAGCCATGGCTCGCTCTCGATCGGGCTTCTCTGTGAATCTGCGCACCCGCCGCACCGGAATCGACTCTCCGCCCACCGTCACCGGGGCGCCCGACGCACCGAGCTCGATATATCCATATCCGGTCTCAGCGCGGGTGGGGGGAACGCCCAGAACCACCATCCTGGCGCCGGAGGCGGCCAGCTTAATGGCGGCGCGGAGAATCATGTGAAAGCGGGCTACGTCCCCGATGGCATGGTCAGAGGGAAAGACTCCGATCACCGTCCGCGGATCCTCCCGCTCCAGCAGAAACGCCGCCAACGCGCAGGCCGGAGCCGTATTGCGCGCCTCCGGCTCACACAGGATGCGCTCGCGCGGAATCGCTGGAATCTGTTGCTCGATGGCGGGACAGAGCAGATCGTTGGTGATCACCCACACCGCATCATCCTGAATGACGTCTTCCAGGCGGGCAACCGTCTGCTGAATCATGCTCCGCTCGCCATCCAGCCGCAGAACCTGTTTGGCCTGAGCCTTGCGGCTGCGCGGCCAAAACCGTGTCCCGCTTCCGCCGGCGAGCACCACGGCGGCCAGGGGATGGTGGATCTTCGTGGTTCCTGAAGACATGCGCCTCCATCCAAAATCGCCAAGGCCATCCTTGTTCAGTTGCAAGCGGACGGCCTCCGCATGCTTCCCTCAGATCAACTTGGAAAGATACTCTCGCAGGCGCTCGATCCCCTTGTCGATCACCTCGCCGGAGACCGCATAGCAGAGCCGGATGTGCTCCGCGGTGCCAAACGCCTCGCCCGGCACCACCACCACATGCGCCTCTTTCAGCAGCTTCGCCGCCAAGTCGGAGGCAGTCTGGATTCCGCCCTTGCCCAGAAACGCGCTCACATTCGGATAAACATAGAACGCTCCCTCGGGCGCTGTACACCGCACCCCCGGAATCGTCCCCAATCCTTTCAGGATGCGGTCGCGCAGCTTGATGTAATCGGCCCGCATCTCGGCCACGCACTCCTGCGAGCCGGTCAGCGCCGCAATCGAAGCCCTCTG
>DAHVZZ010000239.1:0-2736 GCA_027323785.1 Acidobacterium sp.
CGCACTCGCGCCGCAGAACTGCCGCAATCTCCGCCGGATACCGGGGCCGAAACCGCCGATAGCTCTCCACCCGTCCTGTAAACCGCTCCGCCGGATTTGCCAGCAATCGCCACCCCTCTTCGTCGTCTGCCGCAAAGCGGCGTATGCCTATGCGGCTAGTCCCGCTCGATGGCCATTGCCACGGAGTTTCCCCCGCCCAGGCAAAGCGCCGCCACCCCGCGTCGCACATCCCTCCGGATCATCTCATGCATCATCGTCACCATAACCCGCGCGCCGCTCGCTCCGATCGCATGCCCAATCGCCACCGATCCGCCGTTCACATTCACCTTCTCCATCGGGATTCCCAGCTCCCGGGTCACCGCCACCGCCTGCACCGCAAAGGCTTCGTTCAGCTCGAAGAGGTCCACATCCGCAACGGACCATCCGGCCTTCTTCATCACCGTGCGCGCTCCATTGACCGGCGCCATCATCACCCACTTTGGATCGATGCCGCTCGTCGCATGCGCCACAATCCGCGCCATCGGCTTCAGCCACAGTTCTTTTGCCTTCTCCGCGCTCATCGGCACCATGGCCGCCGCCCCGTCGTTCACCCCCGGAGCATTCCCCGCCGTCACGCTGCCATCCTTCTTAAAGGCCGGCTTCAGCGAGCGCAGCGTCTCAATCGTCGAATCCTCCCGGATCGACTCGTCCCGCTCGAAAAACTTCGGCTCCTGCCCCTTCTTCTTTGCCGGAATCTCCACCGGAATCACCTCAGCCGCAAAGCGCCCCTCGCGCCACGCCGCCGCAGCCTTCCGATGCGAATCCAGGGCATAGGCATCCTGCTCCTCTCGGCTGATCCCGTATTTCTCCGCCACCAGCTCCGCCGTCTGACCCATGTGGTAGTCGTTGTACACGTCCCACAGCCCGTCGCGGATCATCGAATCCACCGCCACGCCGTTGCCCATCCTGAACCCCGTGCGTGCCTGCGGCAGCAGATAGGGAGCGTTCGTCATCGACTCCATTCCGCCGGCCACCACAATCTCCGCGTCGCCGGTCCGAATCGACTGCGCTGCCAGCGATACCGCCCGCAGCCCCGATCCGCACACCATGTTCACCGTAAAAGCGCTCACCTCCGGCGGCAGCCCTCCAAACAGCGCCGCCTGCCGGGCTGGATTCTGTCCCAGCCCCGCCTGCACCACGTTGCCCATAATGCATTCGTCGATTTGTTCGGGCTTCAGCTGCGCGCGCCGAACCGCCTCGCGCACCACCACTGCACCCAGCTGCGTCGCCGTCACCTCGGACAGCGATCCCAGGAATTTTCCTACCGGCGTGCGCACGCCGGAAACAATCACAACGTCTCTCATACAGCACCTTTTCTCGTTCGATGCGGAACTGATCCGTACAATCCAGGTGAAGATACCAGACCACGAGGTCCTCATGCACGACGAACCCATGCCGCAGCCGCTCCAGGGCCCGGCTTCTTCCACCGGCCGGGTTGCGCCGTGGTGGCACACGGCTCTGTTCATCCTGCTGCTTGTCGGCGGATCAGTTGTGAACGCCCGCCAGGCGCACCGAATAGGACTCGGCTCCCATCACCTGGAACGCTACGCGCTCGGCATCGCCGGCGAGGCCGTTATCTTTCTTCTTACATGGTGGGGACTGCGCCTCAAACGCGTGCCCCTCGCCGAACTGCTCGGCTTTCGCCGCGGCCTGCGCGCGCTCGGCGAGGACTTCGGCATCGCCATGGTTTTCTGGGTCATGGCTCTGGCCGTGCTGGCCGTCGTCGGGCTCACGCTTCACCTGGTGCATTTCGCCGGTCCGCAGAAAGCCGTCGCCGCCCTTGCGCCGCGCACCGGCCCGCAATTGCTTCTCTGGATCCTGCTCAGCTGCTGCGCCGGATTCTGCGAGGAGCTGGCCTTCCGCGGCTATTTCTTCCGCCAGTTCTCGTCGCCCATCCATCGTTTCTGGCTTGGCGTGATCGGATCTTCGCTCATCTTCGGACTCAGTCATGGATATGAAGGCGCTGCCGGCATGATCGCCATCACCGTCTACGGCGCGCTCTTCTGCGCGGTCGCCATCGTTCGTAACAGCCTTCGTCCGGGCATGATCGCGCATGCTTCGCAGGACATCTTCTCCGGCATTGCCCTCGCTCTCGCGCAACATTTCCACCTTCTCCACTGAACTTCGAGCGCAATCATCACGAGCACGATTCGAAAGTTCGCACTCTATTACGAAAAATGCAATTTTTCTCTTGACACCGTTTCGGAGGAACTCTATACATTCGTTAACTGCAACATTTATGTTGCAGACTTCGATGTTCACATCGAAAAGGGAGAATAGAAACTATGGCAACGAAAAAGGCAGCAAAGAAACCAGCGAAGAAGGCAGCAAAGAAGGCCGCGAAGAAGAAGTAAACTGGTTCAGGCAACGAACCGAGGGGACGCGAAAGCGTCCCCTCATTACTTTTGCCCCATCCCCACATTGCATTTCCCCCAGTGTTGACGCACCTTTGGTGCTCCTCGCGTTTTCCCGCCAGCGACCGGCGCCTGCCTGCCGCACTTGCCTTTCATCCCGCCGCCGGTTCCCTCCGCAAGCCCTGTACCCTGCCCGCAGCACCCTGTACCCTGTCTTCATGACACGCCGCCGCTGGATCGCCGACAACTGGGATGAAGCCACCGCCTCGATCGCCGGAACGCAGGCCGCGCACCTCATTCGCGTTTTGCGCGCGCAGCCAGGGATGGAGTTCGACATCGTCGC
>DAHVZZ010000267.1:0-2812 GCA_027323785.1 Acidobacterium sp.
GCCTCATGCTGCAAATTGAACTCGTCGGCCCAGTGACCGGTGAGATAGTAGAGCTGATAATCGCTCGCCGCCGGCAGATTCCATGTGGCCGAAGCCCCCTGTTCAATCTTCAGCGGTTGCGATGTGCGGTTCTCGATCCGCGCCGTGCGCGCCACGATCCCCGTCGACGGATCGACCTTATAGGTCAGCGTCGCAAATACCGCGCGGGAAATATCCTTCATCGTGATGTTGAGCGTGTCTCCGGCAATCCGGTACGAAACGTAGCGAAGCACCAGGTCGCGGTTCCCGTCCGGAAACGTGACCTTCACATCCGGCACATTGTAAAGCCCGCCGCCCCACGCAACATATTCCTGCGGAGTCGTATTGATGGAAGGCTGAAACGACGCGATCCCCGGAACCGAGTGCGCAGCCGGAAACGAATCCGTCGGCGTCAGACGATTCCCCCAATACAGCGTCTGCAGCTCCCCCTTCTCATTCACGCCGAAAATATAGGACACCGCACCGGCATCGATCCGGAATACCCGGGTCCGCGCATCGTAGCGGATGGGTGCCGATGCTGCCGATGCCGGCTGCGCAGCGGCCATCGCGGGAAACAAAAGAAACATGGCGGCGATCCCGGCCATCAGCGTGCCGCGCCAGGCAGACAGAGCAGTTTTGCTGCAGTTGAATTTGTTGGACATGGGTTTTCCTGAATCGCTATTATCTATCACTGCCGCCGCGGCTGCGCTCCACCTCTGCCGCCTGCCTCAGCGGATCCGCTTCTCATCCCCGCAACAACACTCCTGGGCACGCATCCTGCCCTCGCAAAAGCCCTCGATCGCGGCTCTCTCTTTTATTGGGACATTAACCCGGAACAACCTCGCAATCGGCGGCTGATGCTCCTAACATAGGATTTGCCCGCTGTTCCGAGTGCGGGCTTCGGAGCCAACGATGGATTCAAATTCTCGCTTCTCCTCGCCGAAGCCACTCACCCGGCGTCGTCTCCTCTCCGGCTCCGCGCGCCTGGCCGCCGCCGCTGCCGCCGCTTCGCTCATGCCTCCCAACCTCCAGCGCCTCCTCGCGCAGGAACCCAGAACGCGATCGCTGAAAGACATCAAACACGTCGTCCTCCTGATGCAGGAGAATCGCTCGTTCGACCACTACTTTGGCACCATGGCCGGCGTGCGCGGCTTCGGCGACCCCCACGCTCTCCGCCTCTCCACCGGACGCTCCGTCTTCTACCAGCCGGACGAGATGAACCCCGATGGCTACACCCTCCCGTTTCATCTGAATACCTTTTCCACCAGCGCCCAGAAGATTCCCTCGACCAGCCACGCCTGGTCCGTGCAGCACGAGGCCTGGAACGGCGGCAAAATGGATCGCTGGCTGCCCGCCCACCGCAAAGCCGACGGCGTCAACGGCCCTTACTGCATGAGCTACTACAAACGCGAGGACATCCCCTTTCAGTTCGCCCTCGCCGAGGCCTTTACCCTCTGCGACGCCTACCACTGTTCGGTGATGGGCCCCACCTGGCCCAACCGCATGTACTGGATGTCCGCCATGATCGACCCCGAAGGCCGCTTCGGCGGTCCCGATATCGACAATGACGCTCCAAAGCAGGGCTACCGCTGGAAGACTTACCCCGAGCGTCTGGAGGAAGCCGGCATCTCCTGGAAGGTCTACCAGCAGCAGGACAACTTCGGCTGCGACATGCTCTCCAATTTCGAGACCTTCCGCGATGCGAAGAAATCCTCGCCCCTTTACCGGAAGGGCCTCGTCCGCGGCGACGAGGGCGAGTTCGAATACGATGCCGTTCACGGCCGCCTGCCCACCGTCTCGTGGATCATTCCCACCGGCTATCAGTCCGAGCACCCCGACTACATGCCCGCCGACGGAGCTGCCTTCATCGCCAGCAAGCTCGACGCCATCGCCGCCAATCCCGACCTCTGGGCCAAAACCGTCTTCATCCTCAATTACGACGAGAACGACGGCATCTTCGATCACGTCATTCCGCCCGTTCCCCCCGCCGGAACTCCCGGCGAGTTCATCGACGGTCTCCCCATCGGCGCCGGCTTCCGCGTCCCCTGCATCATCGTTTCGCCGTGGACCACCGGCGGATGGGTCTCCAGCCAGCCCTTCGATCACACCTCGATCCTGCAGTTTCTCGAACAGTTCACCGGCGTGCGCGAACCCAATATCACCGCATGGCGTCGCCGCACCTTCGGCGATATGACCTCGGTCTTCCGCTTCGATCAGGCCAATGACCGCCCGCCGCGGCTACCCGACACCCGCGGAATCCTGAATCTGGCAAAGTATTCCACCACCCATCTGCCCCCTCCGCGGCTTCCAGGCGCCTCGCAGCAAATGCCCCGCCAGGATCCAGGAACGCGAAAGAAGCTCCCCCAGGACAAAGCCTGAGCTCAGGCGCGTCCCCAAAAAATCAGTTGGTGAATGAAGATGCGCGAAAGGACCATCACGGCGGAGCAGGGTTCCCCTGATTCCGTGGAGCCGACGACCGGACTTGAACCGGTGACCTGCCGATTACGAATCGGCTGATCTACCAACTGAGCTACGTCGGCCTGCGCTGCTCTTGATTCTATCGTCCCTCCCTGAGGATCGCAAAGTGCTGAGACCACTCCACCTGGCTCCCGCCGCGCTGCCCTCTCCCGATGTGCCCTCTTCCTTCCGCACGCTTCCAAAAATCAGCCCCAAAATCGGAAAAGGCCGCCCGGCAACAGGGCAGCCTTTCCTTCAGGGAGAATAGTTCCAACGGAGGCAAAGCCATCAGAACTTTCTGGCGAAATAGTATGGGCGCCCAGTGGGGGTGTCAAGG
>DAHVZZ010000235.1:0-7199 GCA_027323785.1 Acidobacterium sp.
CGACAAGGCCCAGAAACTCGTGCCCCACCTTTGAAGCCCACGCCGAGATGTCCTTCCGCGAGCCTTTGTCATTGGATTTCACTTCAATGATCTGGCCCACCTTTACCGCTCCGATGCCCTTCTTTGCCTCCAGCAGGGGTCCGGGACAGGCGGTTCCGCGCGCATCGATGATCTTGTCGGCTGCCAGTGTTTCAATTGCTTCGCTCATACTTCCTCCAGGTTGGGTGAATCATGGTTGGGGTTATGCGATCCGGAGCGCCCGCGCGCGCCGGCGGAGCCGGGCAGGCGCTGACGCTTCGGCGGTGCTGCGCTGCAGGCCATCGACCAGCGTCTCGCGAATCAGCATGACAGCCTCGACAAATCGGGAATCGGCGATTCGGTAGTAGACGCTCTGTCCGCGCTTCTCCGCAACCACCGCCCCACGGTCTCGCATCAGCCGCAGATGCTGAGAAGCGTTCGTGATGGAGACGCCGGAATAGGCGGCTATCTCTGTTACCGTCCGCGCCTGCTCGTGGACCGCGCAGAAGATCCGCATGCGCGTGCCATGAGCGAGAATGGCGAAGAACCCGCCAAGCAGCTCGCACGACGCGTTGCTCATGGCAGGGTTCCTGGGCATTGTTCTCTCCTCCGCGTCTACCGCTCAATGCGTATTTGCGCGATTGCGCAAGTAACACGCCAGTGTTCCGCGAAGACGGGGTCAGCGTCGGTGACCGCAGTCACAGGTCTTTCGGCTATGCAGGCTCAATGAGTTAGTGTTAACCCTGTGACACTCGTCACCATTACAGGCACAGTTGCGACGGCCTGGTGGCTGAACTTTCAGGGCCGTTCCGGCCACGCGTGTCGCGGATAGCGGCGCATCAGCTCGCGGCGAACCTGGGGATAGAGCTTCTCCCAGAATCCCGCCAGATCCGTTGTGGTCTGCACCGGGCGATGATTGGGCGCAAGCAGATGAACGACGACAGGCGTTTGCTGCGGCCCGACCCGCGGAGCTTCCCGCATTCCGAAGAAGTCCTGGAGCCGGGAGGCGATCCACGGCGGCCTGCCCCGCTCATAGTGGATTCGGGTTTCTCGTCCACCCGCCAGGCGCAGCGAAACAGGGGCTGCTTCCCGAAGTTTTCTGCTTCCCAGCTGTTGCTCCAGAAGCGGGATGAGGTCTTTGGCCGCGGTTTTCAGCTCTGCGAAGCTCACCAGCCCCAGGCACAACTCCGCGAGAGCGGCCTCGATGTTGGGCGGCTCCATCCCGGCGAATTCCACCCGCGCGAGGAACAGATCCAGAGCATCCCGGTCCACAAACCGATCCAGGCCCGCCTGCAGAGCATTGCGAGCCAGCATTTCGGCGGCGCGTTGTGCATCGGGCGCAGCTGTGCGCGATTCCTGGATAACCAGCTCATCGTAAAGCAGCACGCTGCTGGCTTCGATCTTTTCCGCGGCGCGATTCCACGTGAGCCGCGACTCTTCGCGCAAACGCTCCGGAAACAGGTCGATGAGCCATTCCGGCTCGATGCGCGAAGTCATGCGCATCAGCGGCAGCGGCTTATCCGTGCGATCTTCCGCATCCACCGCGACCATGAACTCATAACCCGGCGATGGACCGGCCATTTCCGCTGCGCCCCCGGATGAGAGCAGCACCTGGTTGCCGGTCCGCCGGCGCGCGACGCGATCCGGAAAGGCCGTCAGCACAGATTTGAGGAGGGCTTCGTCGTCGTGATGGCGCGTTCGCTCGGCCCGGACGATCCGGCGCAGCTGCGCCAGCTGCTGCTGCAGACGCGGATCGCCCCGTCTGTCCATCGCCGCCAGAAGATCGCTGCCCAGGTCGAGGCCGGATGCGATCACCGCCGCGGCTGCGCAGCCATCTTCCGCCACTTGCTGCTCTGCCGCGGATACAAGCAGGCGCGACAGACGCGGATGCAGAGGAATGCGCGTCATCTGCTGTGCGGCAGCCTGGGTCGCACCGATACGGTCCAGCATGGCTTCGGCGCTCGCAATCGCTTCGGCCGGCGGAGCATCGAGCCACCCAAGGTCGCTCAGCGGATCGAGACCCAGGGTTCGCAGCGCCAGGCAAAGCTGCGAGAGGTCGCTGCGCAGAATCTCGGGGATGTCCTGTTCGGGCCGCTGGCGGTAGTCCTCAGCGGAATAGGTGCGGAGCACCCTGCCCGGGCTCGTTCGCGCCGCTCGTCCCGCGCGCTGCTTTGCGGAGGCCTTGCTGATGCGTCCAACCTGGAGCGTCGGCAAGCCCGTCCAGTGGGACCAGCTCGCATGCCGTGCCAGACCGCAGTCAATCACGGCGGTCACGCCATCGATGGTGATGGAGCTTTCCGCTACGTTCGTCGCCAGAATCAGCTTGTGTTGCGCAGCCGGAGCTACGGCGCGATCCTGCTCTTCCGGCGACAGACTGCCATGCAGCGGCAGAATCAGCATCCCCGCCCGGCGAGCCGTCTCCTGGCACTCACGCATCGCCCGGCGAATCTCCGCGGCCCCGGGCAGGAAGGCCAGGACGTCCCCGGTAAGACCGTCCTTCGCCAGGATTTCAAGGGCTGAGCGAAGCTGAACTTCGAGCGAAGCGGGCGAATACGGCAGGTGCGTGATCGCGAGATCGAAGAGCCTGCCTTCGGAGCGAACAACGGGGCAGTTGCCCAGATATTTCGCCACAGGATCGGCATCGAGCGTCGCGGACATGGCAACGATTCGCAGATCGGGGCGTCGCCCCTGCAGACGCCGGAGCAACGCCAAAGCAAGGTCGCCCTCAAGGTGCCGCTCGTGGAATTCGTCGAGAATCACGAGGGAGACGCCACTCAGCTCCGGGTCCGCGATCAGGCGGCGCGTCAGAACCCCCTCGGTCACAAACCGCAACCGCGTGCGGGGTCCCGCAACTTCGTCGAAGCGGACCTGATAACCGACTGTTTCACCGACTTGCTCGCCCATTTCGAAGGCCACGCGGCGCGCGGCCATACGCGCGGCGATGCGCCGCGGCTCCAGAACGACGATGTCTCCGGGAACGAGGCGAAGCAAAGCCGGCGGAACGCGGGTTGTCTTGCCCGCGCCCGGAGCGGCTTCGATCACCAGGTTGGGATGGCGTTCGAGGGACGCGACGATGCTGGCCAAAACCGCGTCGACAGGGAGTTCGGGAAGAGGGGCCACCAGTTTCATCCAAGCATGGGGATTCCCGCCGGGTCAATGGGCGGCCCATTTGGCAGCTCGCAGCTGCCGGTCTCCGGGCCCATAAGCCCCTCTTATCCGCCATAACAATTTGCTGTTTTACGTAACTGTGGTGGATCGGTAATGCTTTCCATAGATTCTTCCGCTGCCGCCAATGAAACTCGTTCCCTCCCCCAGAGGCTTTGGCATTTGAAAACAAGATGGCGGGGGCAACCATCCCCAACCCCAGTCCGGAGGACAGGCAATGAAAGATGTATCGCGCAGATCGTTTGTGACAGGCGCCGCGGCGGGCGTGGCGGCGCTCGGCTTTTTGGGCGGCTCCGAACCCGCCGCGAACGCGCAGCTGGTGTGGAAAGCGTCTGAATGGAAGATTGCCGATTTTCGCAGTCTGGTTGTTCACCCTGCCCAGATCAAGCAGGTCTACGACATCGTGCAGATTCGCGGAGGCTTGTTTCTCAACAACGTCAAGAACTCCCTCAACGGTCTGCAGTTTGGATTCGCGGTTCCCCACGATCAGATGAAGATCGTCGCCGCCCTGCACGGGCCGGCCAATATGCTCAACTTCGACGATTACGTCTGGAAGAAGTACGGCATCGGCGAGTGGCTGAACGTCACAGACCCCGCAACCGGCAAGCCCGCCGAGAGAAACATTTTCTATCCCGAGGCCGCTGCTCTCAAAACCGCGGCAGCCGCCAATAACCCGGACAATGAAAACTCCATTGATCAGGCGAAAAGCATTCAGGCGCTGCAGTCCAGAGGCGTGCAGTTTCTCTGCTGCCACACCGCCGCCGAAGAGCAGGCGCGTGTTCTGATTCGGCGCAACAAGCTGACCGCGGCCCCGGAGGAAGTCGTGAAGGACATGCTGGCGCATACCCTCCCCGGAGTTCTGGTGGTTGCCGCCATGGTCGCCGCCATCGCTCTGCTGCAGGCGGAAGGCCACTATACCTACATCACCATCTAAGCCCAGGGGAGACCTTTGTCATGAGATTCTTCACCGCGATCGCTTTGCCCGCGCTTCTGGCTCTGACAGGCGTTTCTTCCGCCAACTCGCAGACGTCGCCTCCGTGGAGCAGGGGAGCCAACGACCCCGCAGGACTGAAGGGCTATGTCTTTCATGTTCCCGACGTGGACAACGTTCCTGACCTTCATGGCAATCCCTGCAATGCAAAGCTGATACTGTTCATCGGCGGCAATCAGTTTTTCGTGCTCCCGAAGCTGATTACCGCCTTTGAACAGCGGCATCCGGATCTGAAGGGCCACATCTACTATGAGACCTTGCCTCCGGGAATTCTGCGCCGCCAGATGGCCGCTGACGACGTCCTGACGCTCGGCAATCTTACCGTGCAGGTGAAGCCCGACGTCTACGAGGCCGGCCTCCGGGTCGTCCGGCAGATGGAAGCCGCCGGCGAACTCGACGGCGTGGTCGCGTACGCGACCAATGATCTCGAAATCATGGTCCGCAAGGGCAACCCGAAACACATCGAATCGCTGAAGGATCTGGCGCGGCCGGGCGTTCGTCTCTCCATGCCCAATCCGTTGTGGGAAGGCGTGGAGAAGCAGATAGCCGCCTCGCTGCGCAGGGCCGGAGGCGAGCGGCTCTTCGAGGCGGTGTATCGCGAGAAGGTCACCAGCGGCCAGACCATTCTGACGGAGATTCACCACCGGCAAACGCCCATGCGCATCATGCGGGGCAGAGTCGACGCGGGCGTAACCTGGGCCTCGGAGTTCCGCTTCCAGGAGAGCATCGGCAATCCGATTCAGGGGGTCGCCATTCCACCGTCGCAGAACGTGACGGCGATCTATGCCGGCGGAGTCATGAAGAATGCTCCGCACCGGGCCGCAGCCGCTGAATGGCTGGCTTTTCTCCGCAGCGCTGAGGCGCAGGCAATCTATCGCGAATATGGCTTCCGTGCTGCGCCGCAATCACCCGCCACCAGAGGACGTCATGCGCTTTAGAGCGTATGCTCGGTCGCACGCGGTATTCGTTGTCGCCGTGTCGGCGCTGTGGCTCCTGGCAAACAGCTGTTCCAGCGGCAGTGTCGGGAGCGTGAGCAGAAGCGCCACGGCTCCCGACACTGCGGCCCTGGTGCGCCGGGGGAGACTGATCTTCGATGACACCCCCCGATACGCCTCTGCTTATGTCGGCAATACGCTTTCGTGCAACGACTGCCATCTCGATGGTGGCACGGCCAGGTACGCCGCGCCGCTGATCGATGCTGCCAACCTGTTCCCCCGTTACAGCAAACGCGCTGGTCAATCGATCTCGCTCCAGCGCCGCATTCAGGAATGCTTTACCAGAAGCGAAGCCGGTACGTCGCCTCCCTCCAGCAGCCCTCAGATCGAGGCGCTCGTTGCTTACATCGAATGGTTGTCGCGGCATCGCGGTCACGAAAAAGCCGCCGCCCGGCCTCTTCTTGTTCATCTGCCCGCGCTCACCGGTAATCCCACCAGGGGAAAAGCAATCTATATCTCCCGGTGCTCAGCCTGCCACGGAGCCAATGGCGCGGGGCTGGCCCCCATTATTCCGCCGCTCTGGGGAAAAGACTCCTTCAACACCGGAGCCGGCATGAATAATCCGTCCAAGATGGCGGCATTCGTGGTGCGCAATATGCCCAAGGGACATCCCGGCATCCTGACGCCTCAACAGGCCTACGATGTCGCCGCGTATGTTCACTCCATGCCGCACCCGAAGCTGAACCCGGCCTACCGGAAGTACTGAAACCGTATCGGCCGTTCCCGGGTTCCGGGTAACGGCCGATTTTTTCACGCTCTTAGTTTCCGGATGGTTTGAGCGTCAGCGTCTCTCCGGCTGCATTCTGCGGAATAACGACCTGCGCCATGGCGTGCGCCGCATCGTATGTCGCACCCGCGATCGGCTTTCCGTCGAGGGCGGCCTGCACATGGCTCGCATTCCAGCCGAACACCTGCACCCTGATCTGCTTCCACCAGGCCGGATAACTCCCCTGCTGCGCGCCGATGTGCAGCGTCAGACGATTCGTTGCGGCGTCGCACGTATAGTGCACTCGCAGGTAGGCGCCGTGCTGGTAGTCGAGGGTGATGCCGTCGTCGTCATACAACGATCCGTGGCAGTTCGCTCCGGGATACACTCTCAGCTGCAGCGGACCGCTCGGCGTCTGCTCCGTGCTCTGGACCAGCGGTGCCATCGGTATCACCGATCCGCCCTTCGCATACACGGGCAGCATTGTCAGCGTCGGTTTGACGGATATCGTTGCCAGCGGCACACCGGGTTTCGCCGGATCCGCCACCTTCTTCCCGGTCCAGAAGTTGTACCAGGCCACCGGCGGGAATTCGACGTTGTAGTTCTGCACTTCATCCGGATACTTCGGCGGAGCCACCAGCAAATCCGGCCCGAACAGAAACTCGTTCGCCGCCGAGTCGTCCATTGGACTGTGGTCCGGCATTGCGTCCGGGAAATCCAGGAACAGGGGCCGCATGAGGGGAATCCCGCTGCGCGACGCATGATCCACCGTCGTGTAGATGTACGGCATCAGGCGGTAGCGCGTGTCGATGTATCTCCGCCGGATCGCCTCCTGCATCGGTCCACCCACCCATGGCTCCTGCGGGTTGGAGCCTTTCGTTGTGTGATCGCGATCGATTGGATTGAAGGCGCCCACCTCCAGCCACTTGGTCAGCAGGTCCATCGACGGCGAACCGGCGAAGCCGCCAATGTCATCCCCCACCATGTAGAAGCCGCACAGGCCAAGACTCTCCAGCATCGGCGTGCTGATGCGCAGCCCACTCCACGAGCTTGAATTGTCGCCGGTCCAGGTGGCCGCATACCGCTGCCCGCCGGCAAACGTCGACCGCGTGAGCACATACGGTCTCTGATTCGGCTTCAGCGTGCGCAGACCGTCGAAGGTCGCTCGCGAATTCTCAATCCCCATGATGTTGTGGATGGCCCGCTGGGTCACGGTGCGCGTCTTCCAGCCCGGTCCCTTGATCTGGCCCACCACATCCAGCGGAATGGTCTTCGTCGGTGTGTCGAATACCGACGGCTCGTTCATGTCGTTCCAGAATCCGCC
>DAHVZZ010000280.1:0-2336 GCA_027323785.1 Acidobacterium sp.
AGGACTTTGGGTATCGCGCGCCGGGTATTCTGCCCATCAGCGACGAAATGCGGAACTCCCCCTTTGATGTTCGGGACCGGGCTACGTTCGACGGCAATTATCAGCTGCCGTTCGGGACCGGGCGGCGGTATCTGAGCCGCAAGGGCATAGCGAACCGGATCGCGGGAGGCTGGTCGACGACGGCGGTATTCACCGGGCAGACGGGAAGTCCGTTTTCGCTGTTCGCCGATATTCCCACCGCCAACGGACTGGACAATGCACCGCCGCTGGTAAAGGTGAACCCGTTCCGGGGTGGAGGGAATCCGTCCCTGAACAGCGGTCTGCCTTCCAACTACACCTGCCCGGCGCACGTCCAAACGCCGCAGCAGTGGTACAACCCCTGCGCGTTTGCCAATCCGCGGCCGGGCGCCGACATTGTTGCTCCTGGAACAACACCGACGGGAAGTCAGGTCGTTGGGCCGGTGACCAGTCCGTCGCTGGTGAGGCAGTTTGCCGGCGGGCCGCTGCTGTCGGTCTACGGACCCAGCCTGGTGCGTTTCAACCTGTCGATCTTCAAGGACATGACTGTCTATCATCAACAGACGCTGCAATTCAGGACGGACATTTTCAACCTGTTCAACCATCCCTGGTTTGCTGTGCCATCCTACAGTAACGATGGTGCGTTTGGCGGGCAGATCACGAGCACACGGCCGACGGGCAATTTCAATCCGGGCGCGCGGTTCGTGCAATTCGCGATGACCTATAAATTCTGACGAGTCTCTCCGGAGCGCGGCTGGTGACGCGGCCGCGTTCCGGGCAGACGAAAGCTCACCAGGTACGCCAGAGGATGAGCGGGCGAGAGGAGGCAGTTACGGGGAGCAGTGAAAAGTGGAAAATGAGCAGCTGGTCACGGGAAGCGTCGGGACAGGTGGGGCTGAACCGACGGAACTTTCTTCGCTCGGCCGTGGGAATGGGCGTCGGAAGTGCGATGTTCAGTTTTGCGCCGGCGCGGGCGCTGGCCATGGCGCCGGATCAGAAGGTTATCGTCGTCACTTTTGGTGGGGGCGCGCGGGATGAAGAGACGTTTGCGCCTGAGGGGCAGCAGAACATTCCCTGCCTGCTGAACGAGCTGATTCCGCGTTCCACGTTCTTTACGCAGGTTGTGAATCATGGGATTCTGGGCCACTACGTCGCAACTGCGAGCCTGGCTACGGGCATTTACGAAAGCTTCGATAACTTCGCCACGGTGCCTCCGCCGCACCCGACAGTCTTCGAGTATTACCGGAAAGAGCTGCACAAGCCGGCGCGCGATGCATGGGTGGTGGCGCCGAGCAATGGCTTCAACCGGATCGGCGCCAGTGATGCGTCCGGGTACGGTCCGAGGATGGGAGCGGGAGTGATCCTGCCGAAGCATCTGCTGAAGGCAGCGCTGACTCAGCAACATGCGGGACAGTTCGCGCACCTGCTGCAGGATAACTACGAGACCCCCTATTACACGCCGGCCATTAGTGGGAATCCGTTCCAGCTGGCGCAACTGGAAAAGGTTCTCCGGATGTCGGTGTCGGATTTCGTGGGGCACGCGCGCAACCTGGCCAGTCCTGACGAGCTTTCGGTGTTTGTGGTTCGGCAGCTGATGAAGCAGCTGGCGCCGAGTCTGCTTTGGGTGACGCTGCACGATATGGACGTTGCTCATGCTGGAGCCTACTCGCTCTACCAGGACGGAATACAACGGACAGATCGGCTGTGCGGGGAACTGTGGAAGGCGGTGCAGACGAATCCGGAGTACGCGGGTAAGACGACGATGTTTATCCTGCCCGATTTTGGCCGCGACGCGGATGGGGATCCGGGCGGCAATGGATTTCAACACCACCGCACCGGAGATCCATTATCGCGAACCACCTGGATGATGGTGCTGGGACCAGGCGTGAGAGAAAACGTATCGGTGAACCGGCCGGTACAGTCGCTGGATCTGGTTCCAACCCTCGGCGCCCGGCTAGGATTCTCTCCCACAATGGCGCAGGGCAAGGTGCTGACGGAGGTGGTATAAGCCATGCTTCCGACCCAGCTCAAAGCAGAACAGTTCAAGGGATATCCCCCGAAGGCGAAGCAACTCGCGATCGACTCTATCCCGCTGCTTCGCCAGCTTCCGACGATCTATGTCGCGAGTTTGCTGCGCGAAGTGATCCGGTATGACTGGAAATTCCCGGCAGAGCGTACGCAGGTGGATCGGCAGCTCGCCTATCTGGCGAGTCTGAATTCCGAACAGCTGCAGAGCATCTTTGCAGGCTTCTCGCATATCCGGCTGGACCGGAAGCTGGAGGACGTTGACTGGGTCAGGGATCCGATGCTGTAGATCG
>DAHVZZ010000282.1:0-2632 GCA_027323785.1 Acidobacterium sp.
CGATCTACACGGAAGGCACAGTGGACGAAGACCTGTTGAACGAAGGCAGCCGCCGGTTGCGCAACTTTTTTGAGCGCAAGGGCTACTTCGACGTAAAGGTGGAGCACCAGCAGAAGACTCCGCATCCGGGGATGGTGGAGATTCTTTACACCATCCGGCTGGGGCAGCGGCGGAAGGTCGAGCAGGTGTTGGTCCAGGGAAACCACTACTTCAGCTCCGCGACGCTCGAAGGGCTGCTGAATGTGCGCCGCGCCAGCACGCTGAACCGGCACGGGACATACAGCCAGGCGCTGGTCTCGTCCGATGTGAGCGCACTGGAGGCGGTGTATCAGAACAACGGCTTCGCCAACGTGAAGGTCACGCCGCAGGTGGGCGCCGTGCCGGCCGACAGCGGAAGGCGGGCCAGGACGGACAAGCCAGCCGCGCTCAGCGTGATTTACCACATCGACGAGGGCAGGCAGGTGCGGGTGGGCTCCGTGCAGATTGTGGGCAACAAGCATGTGCCGTCCGGCGAGCTTACGCCCTTGCTGAATACCACGGCCGGGCAACTGCTTTCACCGCGGAATCTGGGCGGAGACCGCAACGCGCTGTTGAGCGCCTACCTGAGCCGGGGATTCGATCGTGTGCAGGTTACGGTGGCGCAAAAGCCCGCCGGGCCTGATCCGCCCAACACGGTCCCGACGAAGATGGATGTGACATTCAACGTTGATGAGGGGCCGCAGACATTTGTGCGCAATGTGCTGGTGAGCGGCCTGCATTACACGCGTCCGGCGACGGTGGCGCGTGTGGTGACGGTTCATCCCGGCGATCCGCTGGACGCGTCGGCGCTGACGGAGACGCAGCGCAATCTGTATGATTTCGGGCTGTTCAACGAAGTGAATGCGGCGGTGCAGAATCCGGCCGGCGCTCAGACGAGAAAGTCGGTTCTGCTGCAGGTGACGGAGGCGCGGCGCTGGGCGCTGACCTATGGCTTCGGCTTTGAGGCGCAGACGGGGCAGCCGGTCAAGAACTGCAAGGGCGCGGAGGCGAGCGGGATCCAGTGCAGTCCGAGCGGCAAGACGGGCGTGAGCCCGCGGGTGCTGGCTTCCATTACGCGCAGCAACCTGTTTGGGCGCGAGGAGTCGGCCTCAGTGCAGGCGACCTACGGCCTGCTGGAGCAGAGCGCCAATCTGCTGTACCAGATTCCGCATTTCGAGGGCAACCGGAACTTCGGCCTCACGTTTTCCGGCGGGTACGCCAACAGCCAGGATGTGACCACGTATGTGGCGTCGCGGCTGGAGAGCGGCATACGGTGGACGGAGAACTTTCAGACGGAGGGGTCAAGGCTGTCGCGGGCCAACACCTTCGTTTATGAGTACGATTTCCGCCGCGTGAAGGTGGCGGCGAGCAGCCTGCAGGTCTGCCAGTGCGATCTGACGGCGCTGTCGACGGCGACGCGGGTTGCGGGCCCATCATTTACGTGGATTCGGGATACGCGGGATTCTCCGCTGGACGCGCACCACGGCACCTACACCAGTTTTCAGGATTCCTTGTCGATTGTTCCGCTGGGAGCGGAGGCGGAGTTCAACCGCATCGACGTGTCGAATTCCAGCTATTACAGCTTCGATCGAGGACGCTTCGTGCTGGCGCGCAATACGCGCTACGGGCAGGTGCGCGCTTTCGGGGGGGGCTCGCACGAGCTGATTCCGCTGCCGGAGCGGCTTTATGCCGGCGGCGCGGTTTCGCTGCGCTCGTTTTCGCAGAATGCGGCCGGGCCGCGCGATCCGGAGACCGGCTATCCGGTGGGCGGAGCCGGGGTGTTATTCAACCAGACGGAGCTGCGGTTGCCGGCTTTTTCGCTGCCATGGGTGGGCGACGCGCTGAGCTTCGTGATCTTTCACGACATGGGCAATGTCTTTGCCAATGCAGGCGATGCGTGGGCCAGCATCTTCCGGATCCAGCAGCCGCACCGGTCGACCTGCGGATCGCAGGAGGCATTGACCATGCCGCCCCGCAATGCGGACGGAACGCCGGGGACGCCGCCGGGGCCGATCACCTCAACCGGCCCACAGGGGCTGTGCAGTTTTAACTATTTCACCCATGCGCCGGGTCTAGGGATGCGTTACAACACGCCGATCGGGCCGCTCCGGCTGGATATCGGCTATGATCTCAACCCGCCCATCTATCCGGTGACTTTGGACTATTCTCAGACGAATCCGACGGGCAATCCGCATGTGGGGCAGGCTCCGCACATCAACTTTTTTTTCAGCTTCGGGCAGGCATTCTGATGAGCGATCGGCTGCTAATGCGGCGCAGGCTTGCGGAGAAGGCCGCAAAGGGATTGGCGTGTGCGGCGCTGGCCGCTGGCTGCCTGGCGACGGGCGCGGCGCGGGGCCAGGCGGCGCAGCCCGTGGTGCTTGACCGGGTGGTGGCCGTGGTGAACCGGCAGGTGATTCTCGCAAGCGATGTCGATGACGACATCCAGTTGTCGGTGCTGGATCCTGTGCGCGGAGCGCGGGGCGTGGTGACGCGGCAGCGCGCTCTTCAACAGTTGATCAGCCGCACGCTGATCCAGCAGCAGATGCACCAGGAGGATTTGCAGGCGATCAGGCCGTCTGCGGCCGAGGTGAAGGCGCGGATGGATGAGATTCGC
>DAHVZZ010000293.1:0-1877 GCA_027323785.1 Acidobacterium sp.
ATTTGGGACCGGAGGGGCTTTCAGGCTAAAATAGGAAGATCGCAGGAAAGGTCTGAACAAGCATCATGGCGAAGCAGGGAATTCATCCGGATTATCACGAGATCAGAGTGGTTTGCGCGTGCGGAAGCACGTTCACGACGCGCTCCACGCACAAGGGCGACATCCACGCGGAAATCTGCTCGAGCTGCCATCCGTTCTTCACGGGCAAGCAGAAGCTGGTCGATACGGCTGGCCGGGTTGAGCGGTTCCGTCGTAAGTACGCCAAGGCGGAAAGCGCCGCGAAGTAACAGGCGGCTTCCGGGAGATCAGGCCTCCGCCGTGGCGGGGGCCTTTTTCATGAGTTCATGCAGAAGCACTGGGACAGCCCGATTGAACATGCGATGCCGGAGGGCACGCGTGTGCCGGCGTCTGTCTCGATTGGCGGCGTCACGGTTGCTCCGGCTACGGTATTGGCACCGATGGCCGGCGTGACGGATACGGTGTTTCGGCGCTTCATTCGCAACGCCAGTGTTTTTTCAGCCGGCGGGGCGGGCACCGGGGATGTTGCCGAAAGCATTTCGAATCAGCAGTCGGGCTGCGGGCTGATTATGACGGAGTTTACGTCGGCCGATGGGCTGTCGCGGATGCGGGAATCGAAGCGGAAGCGCTATCTGACGTTCTACGACGACGAGCACCCGATTTCGGCGCAGCTGTTCGGGGCGAATCCAGAGACGCTGGCAGAAGCGGCGCGGATTGTCGAGGAGACGGGCTTCGACATGGTGGATCTGAACCTCGGCTGTCCGGCGAAACGGGTGGTTTCGTGCAACGGAGGCAGCGGATTGCTGCGGGATCTGCCGCTGATTGGGGAGATTTTCAAGGCAGTGCGGCGAGCGGTGAAGATCCCTTTCACGGTGAAGTTCCGTCTGGGCTGGAACGACAATCACATTATTTGTGTGCCGCTGGCGAAGATGGCCGAGGACTGCGGGCTCAATGCGGTGGCGCTGCACGCGAGGACGCGCGAGCAGGGCTATTCGGGGCAGGCGCGCTGGGAGCACATTGCCGCAGTGAGGGATGCGGTGGGGATTCCGGTGATCGGCAACGGCGACGTGCGGACGCCTGAAGACGCCTGTGCGCTGGTGGCAAAGACGGGCTGCGACGCGGTGATGATCGGGCGGGCGGCTCCGGCGAATCCGTGGATTTTCCGGCAGATTGCCCAGTACACGGCAACGGGCCGCTACGATGCGCCGACGGAGCAGGACCGCTACCGGATGATCCGGTCGTACTTTGCCATGCTGGTGGAAGAGGGGCAGCCGGATGCTCCGGGGAAGATGAAGCAGTTCGCGTCGTGGTTTACCCACGGCGTTTACGGGGGAGCGGCGCTGCGGAAGGCCATCTATGAGGCGAGGAGCAGTGCGGCTATCCTGGAAGCGGTGGACGCCTTTTTTGAGCGGAGGATGAATGTACCGGGGTTTCCGCCGGAGAGCGAGCAGGCGGTGCCTCTGGCGGGGCGAGCCTAGAGCGGCGTCCGGGGGCCCGTCGCATTTCCTGTACATTTTGCGCCGCACGGCAGGCGGTATACAGGTAATCAACTTTTTCTGGGGCGACCGTGTTTCCCGGCCGCGGTTCGTCATAGTCTGATAGCAGTGGCAGGGTATTGTGTGCGGGGCGGATTTTTGATTTGGCTGGGACGTGTGAGCGGATGGATGGGCGGGCGGAAAAACGCGGAGAGGGTTCTGTGGCTGGCGGCAGCGGCACTCATGATTGCCGGCTGCGTGACGATTCCGGCGCGGGCACAAACTGAGACTCCCAGCCAGCAGAAGCAGAGGAGCGTCCATCACACGGCGCGCCGGGCGGTGCATCATGCCAAGCGGACGGCGCCCCGGCGGGTGGTTCGGAGC
>DAHVZZ010000321.1:0-5058 GCA_027323785.1 Acidobacterium sp.
GCTGATGAAGCTGCTGCGGGAGCGGGTGGAGGATGTGAGCGGGAACGCAGCTTAAACGAGGGGGACACCGCGCGGATCAGTCGCCGAAAGTGAAGCGGAGTCCGACGCGCATGGTGCGGGGTGTGCCCAGCGTGACGAGGGGAGTCATGCCGACCTGAATGGCGCGGTCGAAGAGGTTTTCGCCGTCGGCGAAGAGGATGGTGTGGCGGCCGAAACTGTGCTGGGCGTGGGCGTCGAGGCGGAAGTAGCCGTGGAGCAGGAAGGTGTTGAGGTCGTTGTCGTACTCGCGGCCGCTACTATTTCCCTGGAAGCTGATGAGGCCGAGGCGGGGACGGGAGAGACGCAGCTGCGCACTGGCCATGTTGCGGGGGACTTCGGGAATCCACTTGCCGACGAGCTGCGGCTCGCGTGCGGCTTTGGCCACGGTGGCGTAGGCGTATTGGTAGCCACCTTCAAAGCCGATCCAGGGAGCGGGCTGAGAGGCGAAGTCGAGCGAGACGCCGCGGCTCTCGATCTGGCCGAGATTTTCGCGCTGATAGATGACTTTGGTGGGGGTGGAAAGCAGGGTGAGCGAGGAGATGGGGCGATTGACCTGGGTCCAGAAATAGCTGGCGCGGATGGTTGTGCCCCAGGGGCGGATGGCCTTTTCGATGCCGGTTTCCCAGCCGGTGGCGCGCTCGGCGCGGAGATTGGGATTGGCTTTGGTGGTTTCGTCGCCGACCTGGAAGGAGCGGTAGAGCTCGTTCATGGTGGGGGCGCGGAAGGCGCGGAAGCCGGAGGCGCTGAGGGAGAGCGACGGGGTGATGCGGCGGACGATACCGAGGCGGGGATCGAAGACGGTCTGGCTCCATGAGGGGAGCGGCGCGAGAGCGGAGTTGGTGAACTGACGGGCGTTGAAGTTGGAGAAATGATCGACGCGGGCGGAGGCGCTGAGGGTCCACTTTGGGGGCGTGAAGAGGAATTCGCCCCAGACGCCTGTCTGACGCTGGTGGGCGGAGGTGTTGGTGCGGGTGCGGGAATAGACGAGGAGGTGCTCGTCGTCGGTGGCGTGGGTGGTCTCAGTGTCGGCGCCGGCGAGGACGACCGCATGCTGGCCTTCGGCGCGATGCCAGCGAAGGGCGGCACCGGTCTGGTCGGCCGTGTCGAACTGGAATTTGACCATTTTTTCCGAAGTGCGGCTGGGAGAGACGCTGGCGAAGGTCTGACGGTAGTGCTCGCCGGTGCCGTAGAGGCGGAAGACGAAAGGGCCCTGGTTGACGCCGCCGGCCGCGCGCCAGAGACGGGTGGCGTTCCACTGGTCGGGCGTGCCGTTGTGGCGGCTTTCGTTGAGGGCGTCGGCGCGGACGAAGAGACGTCCGGAGCGGGGCAGGGCGCGGTCAGCTTCGACGAGGGCATTCTGCGCGTGGACGTTGGAAGGCTGGTCGACGGGTCCGCGCTGGGAGGGTTCCACCATGGTGTAGCCGTCGGTGGCGAGGACGCCGCCGGCGGCGAGGCCGGACCAGTGGCCGTGACTGAGGGTGCCGAGGAGGGAGTCATCGAGGGTGCTTTCGGAGCCGCCGCTGGTGACGAGCTGAAGGCCGTCGCCGTGGGGGCGGACGGGAATGATGTTGATGACGCCGCCAATGGCGCTTGAGCCGTAAATGTCGGACGCGCCGCCACGGACGATTTCCACGGAGCGGATGGCGAGCGAGGGCAGCTCTTCCCAGTGAATCCAGCCGCCGAAGGGATCGTTCATGGGGATGCCGTCGAGGGTGACCAGGGTGCGGCTGGCGGCGGTGGAACCAAGGCCGCGGAGGGAGACGCCTTCGGTGGTGGGATTGGCGACGAGCGAACTGGAACGGCGGTAGAGCTGGAAGCCGGGGATCTCGGTTAATTTGCCGTCGAGGGTGATGGCGGCGGAGTGCCGCATCTGGCGGCGGCTGAGAACGCGGGTGCTGACCGGACTGGAAAGCGATCCGAGGGGAGAGCGATAGGCGGTGACGACGACGGTTTCCAGCGGGCGATGGAGAACGACGCGGATGGCGCGACCGCGGGTAATTGTTACTACAGAGGGCACATAATGGGTGGCGACGACTTCCATGCGGCTGGGCGGAGCGGAGAGCGTGAATTGACCATCAGGTCCGGAGACGGCGAGACGGCGGCCGGCCATGTCGTCGATGGTTGCGCCGGAGACGGGATGTCCGTGGGTGTTGCGCACGCTTCCGCGGACCTGGGCAGGGGCAGCTTGCGCAGGCGCGGCGATGGCGGCGAGCAGGAGGATGGAGAGGAGTCTCAAGGTCTAACCGTGTCTGACGGGGGGCTGGGGCTGCAGGTTGTCCAGGGGGACGACGGAGATTCTGGAGTTTGGACCCTCGTCAGGAAGATCGGTGAGGAGCTCGGCGATGGTTTTGCCGAGGACCGGATGACGGAGATGCGGGGCGATCTGGCTGAGCGGTTCGAGGACAAAGCGGCGGTGGGCGAGGGCGGGATGCGGAAGGACGAGGTCGGGCGTGCTGAGGACGAGATCGTCGAAGAGCAGGAGGTCGAGGTCGAGGGTGCGGGGGCCTTTGGGGATGTCGTGGGCGCGTGTGCGTCCGTAGCGCTGTTCGATGTCGAGGAGAAAGCGGAGCAGGGGTTCGGGGCCGAGCGCGGTTTGTAGGAGCAGGGCGGCGTTGACGAAAGGCGGCTGGTTGGCGAGTCCGACGGGTTCGGTGCGATAGAACGGCGACTGAGAGACCGCGGTTCCGGCGGCGGACAAGTCGGCGATGGCGGCCAGCAGTGTCTGCCGCGGCGATCCGGCGGGCGAAGGGAGATTGGCTCCGAGTCCGACGGCGGCAAGATGCGGGATGGGGGGCTGGCTGGTCATGGGCTCATTTACCAGGGTAACGGATTACGGCTGATATTCTCAGACCGATGAAGATCGGCTTCTATGGGGGCAGTTTCGATCCGCCGCACCGGGGGCATATTGCGCTGGCGGAACTGGCCATGGAACGGCTAGGGCTAGAGCGGGTTCTGCTGGCGCCGGTGGGCGTGCAGCCGCTGAAGCGGGATCGTCCGCTGGCGGGCTTTGAGGATCGCGTGGCGATGACCAGGCTGGCGATCGAGGGGCACGCGGGGCTGGAGCTTTCGCTGATCGATGCGCCGCGCGCAGACGGACGGGCGAACTATACGACGGAGACGATTGCGGAACTGCGGCGGAGGCTGAAGCCGCAGGACCGGATTTATTGTCTGATGGGGGCGGATTCGTTTCTGAGCATCGGGCAATGGTACCGGGCGGCGGAGCTGCTGCTGGCGTGCGACTTTGTGGTCGCGTCGCGACCGGGATTCGATCTGGGGCGGCTGGCGTCGGCGCTGCCGGCGAATGTGTCTCTGGGGGCGTGCGATCATCCGCATCCGGAAGCACTGACGATGTGCCTGCTGGGCGGCGGACGGGAGTCGCGGCTGTATTTGCTGACGGATTTTGTGGAGCCGGTTTCGGCGAGCGAGATTCGCGCGGCGCTGCACCGCGGAGGCGAGCCGGGCGAGATGCTGAACGGGCGAGTGGCGGCGTATATTCGGGAACACGGATTGTATCGGGAAGAAACAGTATTCTGAAGAGACGGGTTTTCCGGGAGCAGATCCTGGGGAAGATACCGTACGATTCAACGAGGGAGAGCATAGCCCACGCATGGCATCGAGTGAGATTCGGAGAATGGTGCTGGCCGCAATTGCGGCCTGCGAAGACAAGAAAGGCGAGGATACGCGGGTTCTGCACCTGGACCCGTCGGATTCCGGCTTTACCGATTATTTTGTCATCACCAGCGCGGCGAATGAGCGGCAGGCGCAGGCGATTGCGGACGAGATTGAGCTGCGGCTGAAGCGGGAGTTCGGGACGTATGCGAACTCGGTGGAAGGCCGGCGGGCGGGCGAGTGGATTCTGCTGGACTACGTGGATTTTGTGGTCCACATTTTCCTGCACGAGCGGCGGGCGTTCTACGACATCGAGCGGCTGCGGAAGTCGGCGCGCACGATTGCGCTGGCGGAGCTGACCGCGGCGCTGACGGAGAAGACGCTGGAGGCGCGGAAGAAGTCTCCGGCGAAAAAGGCGGCCAAGAAAGCGGTCGCGAAGAAAGCTGCCGTGAAAAAGTCCGCCGCAAAAAAGACGGCGGCGAAGAAGGCAGCGAAGACGCCCGCAGCCAGGAAAGCTGCTGCGAAACCGGCCGCCGCGAAGAAGGCCGTGAAGAAAGCGGCGGCGAAAAAGGCCGCGGCGAAGCGCGCGAAGTAGGGCTGTGGCCGGGGCGGGATTCACCTTTATCGATCTGTTTGCCGGGATCGGCGGCATGCGGATGGGGTTCGAGTCCGCCGGCGGTCGCTGCGTGTTTACGAGCGAGTGGAATCCGTATGCGCAGAAGACGTATGCGGCGAATTTCGGCGACGAGCACGGGATTGTCGGCGATATTCGCGAGCAGGACGAGGATGCGGTTCCGGATCACGACGTGCTGGTGGCGGGGTTTCCGTGCCAGCCGTTTTCTCTGGCAGGGGTGAGCAAGAAGAACGCGCTGGGGCGGCCGCACGGGTTTGCGTGCGCGACGCAGGGGACGCTGTTCTTCGATGTGGCGCGGATGATCGCGGCGAAGCGGCCGCGGGCCTTTCTGCTGGAAAACGTGAAGAACCTGATGAGCCACGACCGCGGGCGGACGTTTCAGATTATTCGTCAGACGCTGGAGGAAGAGCTGGGGTACGACATCACCTGGCGGGTGATCGACGCGGCGCATTTTGTGCCGCAGCACCGGGAGCGGATTTTGATTGCGGGGTTCCGGGAGCCGTGCGGGTTTTCGATGGAGAACGTGCCGCTGCCTGCGAATGGGCCGAAGTTGGCGACGATTCTGCATCCGGAAGACGGCAGCGAGAAGCCGGAGGAACCGTACACGCTGGCGCCGGACGGGCGGGTGAATCCGAAATACACGCTGACGAACAAGCTGTGGGCCTACCTGCAGGCCTATGCGGCCAAGCATAAGGCGGCGGGGAACGGATTCGGCTTTGGGCTGGTGGACAGCAGCGGGATTGCGCGGACGCTCTCAGCGCGGTACTACAAGGACG
>DAHVZZ010000329.1:0-2577 GCA_027323785.1 Acidobacterium sp.
TCCCCACCGTCGAATTTGAAACGCCAGTTCCGCCCGTCTTCTCCGCCGTGTAATTCACCACCCCGGGATCCAGCGCCATCAACTGGTCGTAGCTGCGACCATTCAGCGGCAGGTCCTTAATCTGCCGGTCATGTACCAGCCCCGATATCTGGCTTGTGGTCACACTCACCAGCGGAGCATCCGCGCGCACCGTTATCTGCTGGCGCACGCCGCCGACACGCATTCGCAGATTCACCGTTGCCGTTTGTCCCACCGCCAGATGAATCCCAATCCTGACCGCCTCGGCAAATCCCTTGTGCTCTGCTCTTACCCGGTAGTCGCCGACCGGCAGCGCCGTTACCTGATACCTTCCGGTGTCGCTGGTGGAAGTGCTTCGACGCGCTCCCGTGTTTACATCCGTGACTGTTACAGTTGCACTGGCCACCGCCGCGCCGGATGAGTCCGTCACCACGCCAGAGATGCCCGAAGAAGACTGCGCCCGCGCGCCTGGAGCGAGCGCCGCAACGAATACAGCCGCCAGCGCCACCGGCCAGAGTGTGAACCCCCATGCCTGAAAGGCCGCCCGAAAGGGCAGGGAACGGCGGTGAACGGATGCGAACACTCCAGCCTCCTCATGAAAATTGCGCCAGCGAGTTTGTCAGGGGACGTCTGTCGAAGCTCCGTTGCCCGTGAATCCTGGAAATATGAAACACGACAACTAAAACCATTATAGCGATACGATAAAGAACGTATCCTCTCCTCCAAACACAGCCGAAATCAATGCTGCTGCAATGGAGCGGGCCGGATGGCATACCTCTCGCCGTCATCCATCGTCATAATCATCAGTAGTCATGGACCTGGTTTCCCGTTCCAGCCTCGAATCGCTCCTCGCCTCCGTGGCGGGGTCCGCGCCTGACCCGCGCGCCGGCATCTTCGGCCCGGCATCGATCACGTGGCGTATCAATCGCGAATCGGCCGTCTTCCTCGGGGCCGGCCGCGCCGCCCTGCTCCAGATTGCCCATCCCTGGGTAGCGGCCGCCCTGTCTCAGCATTCAACCGTCCTCCGCGATCCCATTGCGCGGTTTCACAACACCTTCCGCATCGTCTACACGATGATCTACGGCAGCGTTCCCCAGGCGCTCGCCGCCTCGCGCCATTTACACACTCTGCACACTCGCATTCAGGGCGAGATGCACGAGCCCGTGGGCCGTTGGCCGCGCGGAGCTCATTACGAAGCCAACGAAATCGCCGCACTCCGCTGGGTATATGCAACGCTGGTGGAAAGCGCCATCCTTGCGCTCGAACTCGTCCTGCCGCTCACCGAGTCCGACCGCAACCAGTACTTTCAGGAAAGCAAAACCCTGGCCGCGCTCGTCGGCATCCCCTCGTTCGCGCTTCCGCCCGACTGGCCCGCGTTTCGCGAATATTGCCGCGAGACGATAGAATCGGACATCCTCGGCGTCGACCCCGCGGCCCGCGCCATGGGCCAGGCCGTGCTCCGCGGCGCTGGCTCCTGGATTCGCCCTCCCCGCTGGTATCGCGCCCTCACGGCGGAGTGGCTTCCGCCGCGTCTCCGCAGCCAGTTCGGATTCACCTCCGATGAAGCCTCCGCCGCCTGCGCCCGCCGCTGGCTGCCGCGTCTCTATCCGCTGCTGCCGCCGTCCCTGCGCTTCGTAGGACCGTACCGCGAAGCCCAGGCGCGCCTCCATAATCGCCCCGCCGGAGTGCTCATCCGCGGCAGCAACCGCTTCTGGATCGGTCAGCCGACGTTGCCCTTTGCTCGATAAACAGCTCTTCCTGTCCCACTTCCATACAGGTGATGTGGGTTCGTACAAACTCTCCGCAACCCGTCGACTTTCGCCTCACCATCGGTGAAATGGCCTTTCAGTAATGCTGTCGACGGCACCACGCAGCGTTACGCCGGATGACCATTTTCCGGCACTCCGGTATGATCCCGCGCTGCCACGGCGCCCCTATCCTGATCCCGCTGGCTTCCGCCGATAAGGAGGACAGGATGCACGCCTCCGTCATTCCGCGCCTTTTCATTCTGCCGATTCTCTCGTGGGTGTTGGCTCTCGCGCCTGCAATCTCTCAGACAACAACTTCGCCACCGGTGGCGTTCACCTCCAGTTCGCTTTTGCCGGACGCGCCGCTCCCTTCCCACGCAGCGCAGCCGGCCGCTCCCGCGGGCTTTGTGCAGTTACCACGCGCTCGCCCCGATCGCCCGCGCCTGCATGTGCTCGACTGGACCATGCTTGGCGCCGCCGCAACCCTTCGCGTCCTCGACTACCAGTCCACCGAGCGGGGCATCTCGCGCCCGCAGTATCTGCATGAGGCGCTCCTGCCCACCGCCCTGGTCTCAAACAAGCCGGCCTTTGCCGCGTTTGAAGCCGGTACTGTCGCTGTGAATTATGCTGCTTACCGGTTTCTCGTTCGCCGTCATCTTCGTTCGCTCGCCCAGGTTTCCCAGTATCTTTACGTCGGCATCATGGCCGGCACCGTGGCCCACAACTATCAGCTGATCAGCCGGGTTCCCGGCAACTAACGCCTGCCAAAAAAAAGGCCGGAATGCCAGAGGGCATCCCGGCCAGTTTGCGC
>DAHVZZ010000351.1:0-2066 GCA_027323785.1 Acidobacterium sp.
GCCACCACTACCTCGCCTCCTCCCTTATCCAGCCCGATTCCGCCGCCAGCCCCGGCGACCCGGGAGTCATCTGAACCACACAAGTTCTTTGAGGAGGAGTACCTGCATGAAGCGCATCGTTGACGTCCTCGTCGCTGCCGCCATCGTGGTCATCCCCGCGCTCGCCATCGCCCAGGCTCCCGCCGCTTCCGTCGCCGCTACCACCACCAGCCACCACTACCTCGCCTCCTCCCTTATCCAGCCCGATTCCGCCGCCAGCCCCGGCGACCCGGGAGTAATCTAACCAACTCGAACCGACTCGGCATCAGATGGAGGTACCCATGGCCACTTCGACCAACCTTGCAACCGGTGTGCGTCTCCAGGAGCTCACCGTGGCCCTGCAGCCGGTCCTGAATCTGAGGACTGGCAAGGTGCACGGTTTTGAGGCCCTGCTGCGCGGTCCGGCTGGAAGCGACATCAACCCGCCGGCCCTGTTCCGCCGCGCCCGGCGTGAGCACTGGCTCGGTGAGCTGGAAGATCGCGCGAGGTCTCTCGCGTTCGAAGCGGCTGAGCGCTACCTGGAGGGGGAGGAAGTCCTCTTTCTCAATGGCGACGTCCGTTTCCCGATGCCGCCGCACAGCTACCCTCATGTCGTCATGGAGGTAAGCGAAGCCCAGGATGTCAGCCACCACCAGGTCGAGAACCTGCGCCGGCAGGGCATGAAGCTCTACCTGGACGACTACGGGGTGTCGCATGGCAACCTGTCGCGCATCCTGGACATCCGTCCGTGTGGGATCAAGGTCGACCGCTCGATTGTCCGAGGCATCAGCCAGGACGTCCGGCGCTTCGCAATCGCCCGAGCGCTGGCATCTCTTGCGTCGGACCTCGGTATGGAGCTGGTGGCCGAGGGTATCGAAACCAGCGAGGATCTCGTAGCCTCCCGCCGCGCCGGCTTCACCCTGGGCCAGGGATACTATCTCGGCCGACCCGTGTTGGACCCGGATCGCCAGGAAATCAATCGAGTCAGCCAACTCCTGTCCGACTTGGTGATCGAGCGTGTCACCTCTGCGCGCTTCCGCCTTGTGGCTTCAAGCTTGTAGCTGACGCAAGGCCGCTCTTATCGGGAAGTCCGTTCAGCCGCCGCAGTCTTTCGCCCCGTCGCGTGCATTGAGAGAAATGCAGCGCGACGGGGCATTTGTCTTATCCCTGGGATTCCAGTGGAGTCGGCTGATCTCGAAGGAGCTGAAGGGCGGCGGTCAAACGCCGCTCATGGCCGTCCTTGACCTCCGGAGGAATCGGAGCAGCTGGCCTTTCTACGCCCAGGATCTCGGCGAGGATGCTCATGACTGCAATATCCGAACTGTCCGCGTCGTCGCCCACGCTCCGATAGTCCTCAATCGTAAGGCGGGCCAGATCGAATCGGCCCTCGAACATCTGACATAGGGCAGTTTCAGCCAGGAGCGCCGCAAGAACTCCACGCGGTAGCAGTTCACGGAGTTCCAGTGCCTTGCCTAGCTGAAGAAGGGCTTCCTCGTACCGCCCTGACCAGCGCAGTGCGACCGCGGTATAACCAAGTGCCTGGGCGATCATTGTTTGATCGGCCGTCTTCAGACGCAAAATGCTTCGGAGCACTGGATTTGCGGCATCGGGCCCCCGAAGCGTCAACGCCGCGATGGCCAAGCCCAACCGTGCGTCCAGGTAGTGCGGCTTGCCCCGCAGAAGGTGCGCAGCGCGACGATAGCACACGTCTGCTTGGGAATACATGCGCATGGCGAGCAGTCTGTTCGCCCTGGCAAGCCAGGCTCGCCCAAGTTCAGGCGTCAGGTGCTGCTCGCCGAACAGGCGAATGGACTCGTCGAATTTCGCGACCGCCTCAACATCGCGTCCCAACTGCCCAAGCGTAAGACCCAGATTGTAAGTTGCAACGCCGATGGTGTAGCTGTCCGCAGCGTGCCGGGCCCATCTCAAGTAACGCTCGAAACAACGCCTTGCTTGCGCGTAACGGTCCTGAGAGAAATGGAGACGTCCCAGTACATAAAGGACATCGGCATAGCAGTGCTCTTTCCCGCTATTTCTGCTGACGATCA
>DAHVZZ010000393.1:0-4455 GCA_027323785.1 Acidobacterium sp.
CGGCCTCCTCGAAGCCGGCTTCCGCGTCCCCCTCGAACGCCTTCAGCCCGCCATGGAAGACTGGTTTCGCCGCAAAGGCTACCTCAGGGCCGCCGAAAAACTCCGCATCGACGAACTCCCTCGCTGATCGCCGCTCTCACCCGGTCGCTTTCGGGCCCCGCCGTCGGATCTTTCAGGCCGCCCGTTCCGCCGTCCGCTCCAGCAGCAGCCGCAGCCGCAACGCCCGCTCCAGCTGCCCCGCCACCAGCAACTCCTGCCTCCGCCGATGGTCGTGGTCCACCAGCAGACGCAGCGCCTTCTCATCCCGCGCCGCCCCCGCTTCCAGCGCAAGAATCGCCGCCTCCAGCGTGTTCCGGAATCGCGCGCTCACGTGATAAGGTTCGGGAGAATCGATCCGCTGCCGCATACTTTTCGCTCCGGAGCTAAAGTTCTTTCCGTCGCTGCCGATTCTACCGATAAGTCGCGCCAGATGCGGCATTACTTCCATCTATCCAGCCCGAACTTTCGGGTAAGGTGTCGGCTTTCGGCACATAAGTGTCCCAAAAACCGGCACACCCTACAGCTCCATCGACCTGCTCCCCACCAGCTCCTTCACTCGCGCCACAAACTGCTCCAGCCCCATCGACCCCTGATCCCCCTTGCCCCGCGTCCGTACGCTCACCGCGCTTCCCGCCTCTTCCTTGTCGCCCACCACCAGCACATAAGGAATCTTCTGCAAGGCCAGATCTCGAATCCGCGCATTCATCTTCTCGTTCCGCGCGTCGATCTCCACCCGGAATCCTGCCTTCTGCAACGCCTCCCGCACCTTCCACGCATAGTCGTGATGCCGCTCGCTGATCGGCACCAGCCCCATCTGCACCGGCGCCAGCCACAGCGGAAACGCTCCCGCATACATCTCGATCAGGTACGAAACCATCCGCTCCATCGTGCTCACGATCGCCCGATGGATCATCACCGGCCGATACTGGTTCCCGTCCGCCGCCGTGTACTTCAGCCCAAACTGGCTCGGCAAGTGAAAATCCACCTGCACCGTCGAGTACGTCTCCTCGTGCCCCATCACATCGGCCAGCTGGATATCCAGCTTCGGCCCATAAAACGCCGCGTCTCCCGGGCTCTCCCGATACTTCAGCCCCAGCGAGTCCAGCGCCTCGCGCAGCACCCGCTCGCCCAGGTTCCACATCTCGTCGTTATCGACGTACTTCTCCTTGTTCGCCGGATCCCGCAGCGAAAGCCGGTAGCTGTACTGCGTGATCCCCAGATCCCGATAAGCCCGCTCCACCAGCTTCATCACCCCGGAGAACTCTTCTTTGATCTGCTCCGGCGTGCAGAAAATGTGCGCGTCGTTCAGCGTCATGCACCGCACCCGGCTCAACCCGCTCAGCGCCCCTGAACGCTCGTACCGGTACATCGTCCCCAGCTCCGCCAGACGCACCGGCAGATCGCGGTAGCTCCGCAGCTTCGACTCGTAAATCAGGATGTGGTGCGGGCAGTTCATCGGCCGCAGCACCATCTGCTCCGTCTCCAGATCCATCGGCGGAAACATGTCCTCGTGGTAGTGCGCCCAGTGGCCCGAGCGCACGTACAGCTCCGTCTTCGCCAGCGCCGGCGTGTAGACGTGCTCGTACCCGGCCTCCCGCTCCAGCCCCAGAATGTAATCCTCCAGCAGCCGCCGAATCGTCGCCCCCTTCGGCAGCCACAGCGGAAGCCCCGCTCCCACCTCCTCGCTCACCGTGAACAGCTCCAGTTCCTTGCCCAGCCGCCGATGATCCCGCCGCTTCGCGTCTTCCAGCCGCTCCAGGTACTCGTCCAGATCCTTCTTCGAGAAAAACGCCGTCCCGTATATCCGCTGCAGCTGCGGATTCTTCTCGTCCCCCAGCCAGTACGCCCCCGAAAGGCTCATCACCCGGAACGCCTTGATCCGTCCCGTCGAAGGAACATGCGGCCCTCGGCAGAAATCCACAAACCCACCATTGCGGTACAGCGAAATCTCCTCGCCCGGCTGCGTGAACCGCTCGATAAAGTGGACCTTCATGAAGTCGTTGCCCGTCCTGAACTTCGCCAGTCCCTCATCCCGCGGCTCATATTCCCGCACAAACTTCTCGTCGCGCGCCGCAATCTCCGCCATCCGCCCTTCGATCAGCTTCAGGTCCTCGGGAGTAAAGGGCGTCGGCCGCCAAAAATCGTAAAAAAATCCCGTCTCCGTCGCCGGACCATGTCCCAGCTTCGTCTCCGGAAACAGCTCCAGCACCGCCGTCGCCATCAGGTGCGCCGCCGAGTGCCGCAGCACCTTCAGCGCGTCCGCATCGCGGTCCGTCAGCAGCTGCAGCGCCACATCCCCGGTCAGCGGCGTAGCCAGATCCACCATCCGCTCCGCATGCGGATCCTCTGACGCATACATCGCGGCTTCCGCCCCGCTGCCGCCGTTCGAGGCCGCGGCCACCGCGCCCTCCAGTGGACGAATGCGCGCCACCAGCGCGGCCTGCGCCAGGCGAGGCGAGATGCTCTCGGCAATCTCGCGCGGTGTGGTTCCGGAAGGAACCTGACGAAGCGACCCATCGGGAAGCTGAACCTGAATCGTGCTCATAACAGCAGGTTAATGGGTTTGCCCCGCGCGGTACAGATCACCTTCAGTGGATCGGCCCTGAGCCGGGCTCTCCGGCCGAAAAAACGGCACTGCCGGCCCCAATTTGAACCGGCTGCAACCTGCCATCCGCCCTCACCGCATGAAATTCGGCGGAGCTTTCATCGTGGTCGCCGTCGGCTCAGCCGCTTGCAGCGTGTAGTGCAGCGTCGTGGTCGCGTTCTCCGGAAGCGCCTTCAGCGGCAGCCACAGCTCGCCGTGCGGCTGCCCGTTCAGCGTCAGCCCCGTCACGTAGACACCCTCCCCCGAGCGCGTGATCTCCACCGTCCGCCCTCCCGCAAAATGGATCGTCGCCTTCGGAAACATCGGCGTCCCCACAAACATGCCACCCACGCCTGGCACGCCTGGATACAGCCCCAGCGCGTTCCACACGTACACGCCCGAAGTCGCCCCCAGATCGTCGTTCCCCGGAATCCCGCTCGGCGTCGCATTGAACGTCTGGTGCTCGATCCGCGTCACTACCTCATCCGTCTTCCAGGGCGCGTCCGTGTATTCGTAGGTGTACGGGACCACAAAATCCGGCTCGTTGGCCATGTTGAAGCACGACTCGCCCCAGCACACCAGCTTCGAGAAGAACCGGTCCAGCCGCGGCACCACCACCTGGCTTCCGCCCATCTTCGCAATCAGCCGCGGATAATCGAATGGAATCATAAAGGAGTATTGCCAGGCATTCCCCTCCTCATACCCCTCCTGATCCGATGAAACCGGTGCATTCGGCCGCTTCGGCAGCGACAGATCCGCGTTGAAGCCCTTGAGCCACGTGCCATCCGAATTCCGCGGCCGTATCCATTTCGTCTCCGGATCGAACAGCGTCTGCCAGTTCCCTGCCCGCTTCATGAATTTCGCAGCCTCTTTCGTCTCCCCCGCCGCCCGCGCCAGCTGCGCAATCGCAAAATCGTCCGACGCATATTCGAGCGACCGCGAAGCGGCAATCGAATCGTGATTCACCGCCACATACCCCAGCTTCAACTCGTCTTTCAGGAACGGCCGTTCCGCCTCATGATGCAGACCCAGCCCCGGATCAGTCGCTCCCTTCACCATGAAGTGCAGCGCGTTCTTCACGTCGAAATTGCGTGCCCCGTAGGCCCACGCATCCGCCAGCAGTACATCCGCTGAGTCGCCGCCCATCACATACGTCACATCGTTTGCCGCCGGCCAGCGCGGCAGCCATCCGCTCTGCTCCGCGTCCCGCACCAGCGACTCCGCCATGTCGCCCACCTTCGCCGGCTCCAGCAGCGCCTGCATTTCAATCACATCCCGGTAAATATCCCAGTCCGAGAAGTTCGCGTACTGCCCCCCCGCACAAAACCCCGAGCAGTCCGTCCCCCTGAACTTCGCCCGATGCACCTTCCCGTCGAAACCCATGTAATCGCCGTTGTAGTCGCTGAAGATATTCGGCGACAGCAGCATGTGGTACAGCCCGGTGTAGAAAATCGTCCGCTCCGCCGGCGTTCCCCCCTCAACCTCCACCCGCTTCAGCAAATCCGACCATGTTCCCCGCGCCGCGCCGCGAACCCAGTTGAATTTCCAGGTCGGCACCTCCACCTGCATGTTGGCTTTCGCATGCCGCACGCTCACATACGACAACCCAACCCGCATCGTCACTTCCCGCTGATCCCCAAAGTCCAGCCACGCCCCGGCATGGCGTCCCTGCTCCACCCGGGCCTCCCGCTGAACCTTTCCCCCGTTCCACATCGCGCTCTTCACAATCGGCTGCTTGAACTCCCCGTACATATACAGCGTGTATTGCGTCGGCGAGCTGCAGAACCCTCCGCCGTGCGCGCTGCCTTCCACCGCGTTCGACCCGTCAAGGC
>DAHVZZ010000407.1:0-3783 GCA_027323785.1 Acidobacterium sp.
AGCGCCGCGCCGCCGCGCGCATCGCCATCCATCTTGGTCAGCACCGTTCCGGTCAGGCTCAACTGCTTGTGGAAGGCCGCCGCCGAATTCACCGCATCCTGGCCGGTCATCGCGTCGGCGACGAACAGGATTTCCTGCGGCGAGAGCAGTGCCTTCAGCTTCTTCATCTCCTCCATCAGCTGGTCGTCGATGTGCAGCCGCCCGGCCGTATCCACAACGAGCGTGTCGCAGCCGGTAATGACGGCCTCGCGCCGGGCCTCTTTTGCCAGGCGCTCCACCAGGGCCGTCCCCGGCTGCTCGCCTTTGGTATCGCCCTCGTAGATATTGGCTTTGATCGACTGGGCCACCACCCGCAGCTGCTCGCGCGCCGCCGGACGGTAGACGTCCACGGACACCAGCATGGGACGATGGCCGCCCTTCTGCAGCCAGGCCGCCAGCTTGCCCGATGTCGTGGTTTTGCCGGAACCCTGCAGACCCGCCATCAGAATGACCGTCGGCGGCCGCGATGCGAACTGGAACCGCGCCACATCCTTGCCCAGGATCGCGATCAGCTCGTCGCGCACAATCTTGGTCACCTGCTCGGTCGGCGACAGCGAGGTCATGACCTCCTGGCCCAGCGCCCGCTCGCGGATGTGGTCGATCAGTTCCTTCACCACGTTCAGGTTGACGTCGGCTTCGAGCAGCGCCACGCGAATCTCGCGCAGCGCCTCGGTCATGTTCTCTTCGGTCAGCGAGCCCTGGCCCCGGAGGTTCTTGAAGGCGCGCTGCAGTTTCTCTGAAAGGTTCTCAAACATAGCTCAGGACCTCAGTTTATCAGCGGAAACGGGCCCGCCTCCCGCCTCCTGAACGGAGAGAGCGCGGGGAGAGCGCGGCGGCCGGACGGTACCGGCGTAATGGGCAGCAGGATGGTTTTGTCCGGGACCGGGATGCCTGGTGTGCGGTACGATTCTGTGTTCCGCTCGGGAACGGCGCGCGGCGACGCGAAAATCGTCCGTCTGAAAAAGCGGCGGAGGTCACAGAAATGAGAAGTGTTCCGAAATGCCCCCATTGCGGGAGCAGCGAGATCAATATGCTGACGGATGCCTGGGTGGTGCGGCATGTGGTGGGTCTGGACGCGGACGGCGGTCCGGTCGCCGGCTCGGAAGAGGACGTGCAGGAGTTCGACACCCGAAAGTACGAATGCGGGGAATGCGGCCGGGAATTCGAGTGGAAGCAGGTAAAGACGGAAGAAGTGGCGGGGGCCTGACGGGGCAGACTGCGGTTCGGCGGTAGCCGCCGAATCCGCCTGCGGTGCTGCACCGCTCAAAAACGACCCCGACTGCGAAGCCGCTCGTCGCTCCCGGTTCTGATCCCCGCAGGAAGGCCATGGCCTATTCCGCCGCCTGGGGGCGCCGGGGCGCTCGACGATATTAAAGATGGAAGATTCATGAAGGCCTGATTGTTCCGGCTTCCATTTGCCCCGGCTTCGCTCGCCCCATACAATTGTGGTTTGCGTGGAGTTGAGCGCGGGAATTCTTCCTTTTTCTTATGAGCGATCAGGCAGGCACGAATCCGCAGGGCGAGCCGGTTCCTCCGGCTTGGGCCAAAACTGAGCTGGCGCGGCATCCGCAGCGGCCCGATCCGCTGGCATTTCTGGAGCGGATCTTCACCGATTTTTCTGAGATTCACGGAGACCGGGTTTTCGGAGACGATCCGGCGCTGAGCTGTGGCATGGCACGGTTCGAAGGCCAGGAAGTGCTGGTGATCGTGAACCTGAAGGGCCGTTCGACCAAAGAAAAGGTGCAGCGGCGGTTCGGCATGCCCGATCCGGAGGGCTACCGCAAGGCGCTGCGGGCGATGAAGTTCGCGGAGAAGTTCGGGCGCCCGGTCATCACGATGATCGACCTGATGGGCGCCAATCCCGGACTGAGCGCGGAAGAGCGCGGACAGGCGGAGGCAATTGCGCGGAACCTGCGCGAGATGTCGCGGCTGCGGGTGCCGACGATTGCGACCATCACGGGCGAGGGCGGCTCGGGCGGAGCGCTGGGGCTGGCGGTCGCGGACCGGGTGCTGATGCTGGAAAAGGCCATCTACTCGGTGATATCCCCGGAGGCCTGTGCATCCATTCGCTGGCGCGATGCCGCGAAGCGCGTGAACGCGGCGGTGGCGCTGAAGGCAACGGCCGACGATGTGCTGGGATTCGGCTGCGTGGACGATGTGGTTCCCGAGCCGGAAGGCGGCGCGCACACCGATCCGGCCATCGCCGCCGAAATGCTCCGCGACAAACTGCGCCTGCACCTGACTCAGCTGAAGGCAACCCCCATCGACGAACTGCTGCGCCAGCGCTACGAGAAATTCCGCAATATGGGGCAGTTCTACACGGTGGCGACCTAGTTCCGCTGCCGATGGCAGTCCATCCCATGGCGAAACCGCATCCGAGGGCCCTGACGGCCGTTCAGCCTCGCAATTCTTTGGGAGCTATCGCGTGACATTTTGGGAGCGCCTGCGGGCGCTGGGCTGGTTTTTGCTGGCCGCGGCGTGGTTTCTGTTCGCGGATATGGTGGCCTTTCGCGCAGCCGCGGGGATGAGCTACGGCCACCTTCTGGCGCCGCTCTACCACGTCTTCGACCTGTTTCTGCTGGCCATGGGCTATTGGGTGATGAGCCGCGTGGGCCAGCGCACCCTGTCGACGGGACGGGCTACCGGACTGTGGCTGCGTCCTGGCTGGCGCGGCGAGTTCGCCCTGGGCGCGGCAATCGGCTGGAGCGGTGTCGTGGCGTGCGTTCTGCCAATTGCCCTGATCGGCGGCATGATGATCTCCGTCGACTCGAGCCCGCACCAGTGGCTAGTGCTCATTCTGGATACGATTGCCCTGGGCGCTGGCACCCTGGCCGTGGAAGTCGCCTTTCGCGGATACGGCTTCCAGCGGCTGACCGAAGCCATGGGGCCGACGATGGCCGCGGTGTTCATGGCCGCGATTTACGCTGTCTGGCGGACACATACGTCTCAGGCCACGGGGGCGTCGCTGCTGGTATCGTTCCTGCTGGGGTTGGTGCTGGCGATTGCCGTGCTGCGGACGCGCGCGCTGTGGGTGGGCTGGGGCTTCCATTTTGCGTGGGCGGCGGCGATGAGCCTCCTCTTCGGGCTGCCCATGTCCGGGCCGATGGATTATTCCCCGGTGATCCTGACGAATCCGGTGGGACCGAGATGGATCACCGGCGACGGACTGGGCCCCGAGGCAAGCGCCTTTGGAATTCTGGTCGTGCTGCTGCTGCTCTACTGGATGGCGAGCCTGACCACGGATCTGAAATACAAATACGGCTTCGACGAGATCGTTTCAGGCGGCGTACCGGTGGACATCGACGCGGCCGCCCGCCAGGCGCATGAGGCGGCCATGCGGCAGGTCCAGACTCCGGCGCAGACGGGCCCGCAGTTGGTGCAGATCCAGGGGATCGCTCCGGCAGCAGCGGGACGTGGTGCAGCGCCGGGACAGCCTGCTGTGGCGAAACCGGGCAGCCTGCCTGAGACTCCCGAGGAGGCCGGGCTGACACCTGTGCCGGATGGCGCTTCGGATGAGACGCCGGAGGCTTCGGCTCCGGACGAAAGCGAGCCGGGCCCGCAGGCCTCCTGAGCAGACAGCCCGAACCCCCGACAGATCAGCGAATGTTGTAGCGAATTCCGGTGGTGACCGCCATGCTGGACATGGATCCAAAGGTAAATCCAGGCCAGTACTGGTATTCGACATCCACCAGACGCAGGCGGAAGTGGTAATTCAGGCGGTAATCCACCCCGCCGCCCGGAGCC
>DAHVZZ010000409.1:0-6419 GCA_027323785.1 Acidobacterium sp.
GCGCGGCGCGGCTGGCGATGCGGGCGGTGCTGGAGACGGCGACGCAGGATGGGCACGTGGTGCTGACGGAGGTTCCGGCGAAGAAGGCTGGAGGCGCGCAGCCGGCGACGATGACGGCGTGGGCGGACCATGCGGAGTACCGGGCGGCGGACCAGGTGCTGGAGCTGACGGGGCATCCGCGGCTGCGGCAGGGCAGGACGATGGAGTTGTCGGCGGAGACGATCGACTACCATCGAGCGACGCAGGACGCGACGGCCAGCGGCGATGTGAAGGCGACGTATGCGGGGAACGGGACCGGGAATGACACCGGGAAGGGAACGCCGTCGATTGGAGGGAACGGGCCGGTGGAGGTGATTGCGGACCGGGCGACGATGCGGCAGGCGAAGAAGCAGAGCTACTTCTATGGTACGGAGGCGAGTCCGGCGCGGATATGGCAGGGGAGCAATTCGCTGCAGGCGCCGGAGATCGAGATCGACCGGGCGGGCGATGTGCTGAAGGCCGGAGGCGGGAAACCGGGAGCAGCGCCGGTGGTGCGGGCGAGCTTTGTCTCGTCACTGGGCGCGGGCCGCAGCGCGGGACTGGTGCAGGTTTGGAGCCGGACGCTGGTGTACCTGGGCGAGAAGCGGCGGGGTGACTTTCAGGGATTGGTGACGGCGCGGCAGGGGGATGAGACGATCCGGGCCGGAGAGGTGCAGGTGTTTCTGAAACCGGCGGCGGCGAAGGGCGAAGGGAAGCCGGCGGCGGGACCGAGCTCGGAGATTGAGCGACTGGTGGCGAGCGGAGATGTGGTTCTGCGGGAGCCAGGCCGGCGGGGCGAGGGAACGAGGCTGGTCTACACGGCGGCCGATGGGAAGTACGTGCTGACCGGGACTGCGGAGAAGCCGCCGCAGCTTTGGGACCGGGCGCATGGGACGACGCGCGGCGAGGCGGTGATCTTCAGCAGCCGGACGGGCAGCGTGGAGGTGCGCGGGGGAAAAGCGGGGGCGGTGACGGAGACGGAGGCGCCGCGGCCGGGGGCTTTTGCACATGGGGGCGGGGGCTTATAAGCTAGGCACAGGTTCAATGCGCAAGCTATACACGGACGGGATCAGCAAGTCGTACAAGGGCCGGCAGGTGGTTCACAGCGTCAGCGTGCAGGTGAGCGAGGGCGAGGTGGTGGGACTGCTGGGGCCGAACGGCGCGGGGAAGACGACGAGCTTCTACATGATCGTCGGGCTGGTGCAGCCGGACGGGGGCCGTGTGCTGCTGGACGACGAGGACCTGACGCACGTCCCGATGTATTTACGGGCGAGGCAATACGGGATCAGTTATCTTCCGCAGGAGCCGTCGGTGTTCCGGAAGCTGACGGTGGAGGAGAATATTCTGGCGGTGCTGGAGGTGCAGCCGATTGCGCCGGAGATGCGGCGGGCGCGGGCGGAGAAGCTGATCGAGCAGCTGAATCTGCGGCACATCCGGAAGACGAGCGGGTATGCGCTGTCGGGAGGCGAGCGGCGGAGGGTGGAGATTGCGCGGTGTTTGTGCATCCAGCCGTCGTTTATTCTTCTGGATGAGCCCTTTTCCGGAATCGATCCGATTGCGGTACTGGATTTGCAGGAAATCATTTTCGATCTGAAGGCGAGCGGGATCGGCGTTCTGATCACGGACCATAATGTGCGAGAGACGCTTTCAGTGACTGACCGCGCATACATTATCAATGAAGGCAACATTTTCCGGCACGGAACGCCGGAGGAACTGGGCAGCGATCCCGAGGTGCGGCGAGTGTACCTGGGCGAGAGTTTCTCGCTGGGGTAGTGACGAAAGGCTGAGGCAGGGGCGGAAGGAACGCCGGAAAAGCCGTTCAGGCCGGAGATCACGGATGTACACTTTGGGCATCTGAGGGGGGATTAGCCTCAGGGGGGATATGGTATTACTTCAGCCAAAACTGAGCCTGAAGGTGGCGCAGCGGCAGATCCTGACGCCGGGGCTGATGCAGATGGTCAGCGTTCTGGCGCTGAACAAGCTGGAACTGAAGGAGATGATCCAGGCGGAGATCGCGGAGAATCCGGTTCTGGAGGAGATGGAAGAGACGGTGCCGCTGCTGGACGACGTGGCGCGGGAAGAAGAGACGCGCGACCGGCCGGTGGAGACGCAGATGGCCGAAGGCGAGGCGAAGGAGAAAGATCCCTTCGATGAGATCGACTTCGGGAGCTACTTCCAGGATTACCTCGATCCGGGGTTCCGTTCGCCAAATAATTACGAGGAGATCGAAAAACCCTCGATTGAGAACTTTCTGTCGTCTCCGGCGACGCTGAGCGATCATCTGTTCTGGCAGCTGGGGGCGCTGAATCTGGCGCCGGCGGTGCGCGAGGCGGCCGAGTACATCATTGGCAATCTGAACGAGGACGGCTACCTGACGGCAACCGACGACGAGTTGCTGGAAGGGTATCTGAGCGAGCAGATGGAGCCGGACGGCCAGGAAGCCGGCGCGGCCAGCGCGAAGGATGTGTACGCGCGGGTGGCCGAGCTGCCGGCGGAGATGACGGAGCGGGCGCGGCACCATCTGAAGACGGCGATGGACATGGTGCGGCAGCTGGATCCGATTGGAGTGGGGACGCGGGATCTGCGCGAGTGTCTGCTGATGCAGATTGAGGCGCAGCGGCGGGAGTTCGAGCTGATCTTCACGAAGGCGGGGCAGAATGGCGCTCCGGCGGCGCGGCGCGGGAACGGATTTCGTCCACAGAACGCCGCGGCGCATGAAGAAAACGGCGCCGCGAGCAATGGACATCCTGCGACCGAAGCGGCGGGCGGGAGCGAAGCCGAAGCGAAGGCGGCCGGCGAGCAGAAGAGCCGGCTGGAGATCTTCCAGGTGGCGAGCCGGATTATCGACTCGCACATGTTGCTGCTGCAGAAGCGCGATCCGCGAGAGCTGTCAAAAGCGGTGGGCAAGCCGGTGGAGGAGACGCAGCGGGCGATTGATTTTATCCGGACGCTGGATCCGCGGCCGGGACAGCGGTATAACCGCAGCGAGGCGCGGCTGATCGAGCCGGACGTGGCGTTTGTGAAGCGCGGCGACGACTGGGTGGTGGCGATGAACGAGGAGGATTTGCCGACGCTGCGGCTGAATCAGGGATACCGCCGGCTGCTGACTCAGGACGGGGCGGAAAAGGACGTCCGGGATTACGTGAAGGAGCGGTACCGCTCGGCGCTGCAGCTGATGCGGAATATCGAGCAGCGGAAGAACACGATTTTGCGGACGTGCGAGGCGATTGTCCGGCGGCAGAACGACTTTCTGGAGAAGGGCGTGGAAGCGCTGAAGCCGATGATGATCAAGGAGGTGGCCGAGGAGATCGGAGTCCACCCTTCGACGGTGAGCCGGGCGGTCTCGAGCAAATACGTGCACACGCCGCAGGGAGTGTTCGAACTGCGGTTCTTTTTCTCGGAGGGAGTGAACGGGCCGGAAGGCGCGGGAACGCCTCTGATGCTGCTGAAGCGGAAGGTAAAGAAACTGATCGAGGAGGAAGATGCGCGGAAGCCGCTGACGGATGAGCAGATCGCGAACACCCTGCAGGCGCAGGGGATCGACGTGACGCGGCGGACCGTGGCCAAATATCGCGAGGACATGCGCATTCCAAGTACGCATCAGCGGCGGATTCGCGGCTGAGCGGCAAGAGCCATTTGCACGTCTGGTACGTCTTAAGTAGTTCGTCTTGCGGAAGAAAGGAGCTTTCCATGCAGGTTGAGTACACAGGAAGGCAGGTGCTGGTGACGGCGGCGCTGCGACGCCTTGGCGATGAGGGAATTGAACGAATCGGGAAGCTGCTGACCCGTCCCGTGGGAGCGCACATCGTGCTGACGACGGAGAAATACCGGAAGACAGCCGATGTGACGGTGAAGATGCGGGCAGGAAAGATTGTGGGCTTCGGCGAGTCTACGAATATGGAGTCGGCTCTGCGCGAGGCTCTGGAGAACACGGAGACGCAGGCGATCCGGTGGCGGAAGCGTTGGAACACGATCAAGCGGCAGCCAAAAGAGGAGAAGCTGCCGACGGAAGTGATGCCGGTGCGGGCGCACAAACCGGTGCGGCGGAAGGCGGAGCCGGAGGAAGAGCCGGCAGCGGCGCCGAAGGCCAACGGGAAGCGCGGAGCGAAGGCGGTGGTGCCGGTGACGGTCCATACGTTTCCGGCAAAGACTCCGATTGCGGAGCCGCATATCGTGCGGTCGGCGGATTCGGTGGCAATGCGTCCGATGACGATTGAGGAAGCGGTGAAGGAAGCGGAGTTCCGCGACCGGGATGTGTTCGTGTTCCGGAACCCGGCGGGCGCGGTGTGCGTTCTGCACCGGAAGCGGGACGGGAAGATGGAACTGATCGAGGTACCGTAGGAAACGGGAAAAATGGAGCGGGCCGGGAGTTGCGCAGTCGACTTCCGGCCGGTTCTTTTTGTGGGACGCCGGGAAGTGGTGCGCATCTGACGAGAGGCAGGCCGAGTACGAGGGACCGGCCGGGCTGGAGGGAGCAGATTGGCGGCAGAGGCAGAGGGCTGGCTGGAGCCGGGGCGGTTCGATGCGGGAAGAGTGCGGACCCATGCGGGTTTTCGCAGCCGGTATTTGGCGGGTGAACGGGCGGTGCGGGTGTATCTGCCGCCCGGCTATGAGGAAGAGAAGGGGAGGCGCTATCCTCTGCTGATTTTGCAGGATGGGCAGAATTTGTTCGATCCGGAGGCGGCGTTCGTTCGCGGGCGGACGTGGCGGCTGGCGGAGACGGCGGAGGCGGCGATGGCGGCGGGCGAGGCGGAGCCGCTGGTGATTGCCGGAGTGGATCACGGAGGCGAGCGGCGGCTGGCGGAGTACACGCCGACGCGGGATGCGGAGCGGGGCGGCGGCGAGGCGGCCGCCTACGGCACGATGCTGATCGACGAGGTGCTGCCGTTTTTGCGGACGATGTACCGGCTGGAGACGGAGGCGGAGCGGACCGGGCTGGGAGGGTCGTCGCTGGGCGGACTGGTGTCTCTGTGGCTGGGGTTGCGGTATCCGGAGACGTTTGGGCGGGTGGCGGCGCTTTCGCCTTCGGTGTGGTGGGATGAGCGGTTCATTCTGGGTTATGTGGAGGCGCGGGCGCGGGAGCTGCGGCAGAGGCCGCGTGTGTGGCTGGATGCGGGCGACGCGGAGAGCCAGCAGACGATGGCGGACGCGGAGCTGCTGGAGCGGCAGCTGCGGTTGAATGGCTGGCGGCAGGGACAGGATCTGCACTTTGAGCGGGTGCGGGGCGGAACGCACGACGAAGAGGCGTGGGCGGAGCGGGTGAGGCCGATGCTGAGGTTTCTGTTTCCGGGGCAGCAGAAATAGCGGAGGATCGCGGCGGGGCGTCGACGTGGAGAGAAAGGCCGGATGGAGTGAATGGAGCCGTCCCGATGCGGAGCGGATGAGTCCCGGCGGAAGGCGAATGCATCGAATACAGGAATGGGCTGGCGAGACAGCCGGCCATGAGATGTTCGCCGCGTGTGATATCCGCATATAGTTGAGGTTCAGAGGATATTCCGGAAGTGGAGGCTCCCCGAATGGGAGTCTTTTTTGATGGCGGGGCAACGGCCTGAGTGGGAAAGGGTTCCTAACAGGCGGTCCCTCTGGAAGACGCATGGGTAAAAGACTGGATACGATTTCTTCTCCGGCCGACCTGAAGAAACTGACGGTTCCGCAGCTGGAGCAGCTGGCGCAGGAGATTCGGGAACGGTTGATTGCGACGCTGTCGAAGACGGGCGGCCACCTTGGCCCGAATCTGGGTGTGGTGGAGCTGACGCTGGCGCTGCATTTCGTCTTCGATACACCGCGGGACAAATTTGTTTTCGACGTGAGCCATCAGGCGTACGTGCACAAGATGCTGACGGGACGTGTGGACCGGATGGAGACGATCCGGCAGCCGGGCGGGCTGAACGGCTTTATGCTGCGCACGGAGAGCGATCACGACTGCTACGGAGCGGGGCACGCGGGAACGGCGCTGTCGGCGGCGCTGGGCATGGCGGTGGCGCGGGATCTGGCGGGTGGGAAAGAGCACGTGGTGGCGCTGGCGGGCGACGCGGCGTTTACCAACGGGATTTCGTTCGAGGCGCTGAACAATATTGCCGATCAGACGAAGCGGATGATCGTGGTGCTGAACGACAACGAGTGGTCGATTGACCGCAATGTTGGAGCGATCGCGAAATACCTGCACAAGATTGTTACGAATCCGCACCTGAGCCAGCTGCACGACAGCGCGGCGCGGCTGCTGCAAAAGGTGGGCGGCAAGGGCGCGCTGAATGTGGTGCGGAGGGCGGAAGAAGCAGCCAAGGGGCTGCTGTGGCCGTCGTTCCTGTTCGAGGAGTTCGGGCTGACGTATTACGGACCGGTGGACGGGCACAACATCGGGCTGCTGATCGAGACGTTTAAGTTCCTGAAGCAGCAGGACC
>DAHVZZ010000417.1:0-7202 GCA_027323785.1 Acidobacterium sp.
CGGGCGCTTTCCAGGCGGTTGAGCGTTGTCACCAGCTCCTCCGCTTCGTCCCGGGGAGCCGCAAAATCAGCCGTCTCCACCACTCGTAGCAGCGTGTCGTACAGTGCATCGACGTTCCTGTACACCGCGAAAGCCGCGGGAATCGAACCAGGAGCAGCATCCGCCTTTTCAAGGAGGCCTGCCAGCGTCCCGCTCAGATCCTGCTGAATGGATTCGATGTCCCCGTTCACGACCTGCCGCACGTTGCGCCTTACCTTCCAGCGCTGCACATTTACCTGACCAACTGTTTCACCCACCTGGGCCAGCGCTGGCCGAACGGCTGCGGAAACCCAGCTTCGCGCGGGCGCGGGGGCCGTTGAACCAGTCGCCTGCGCGCACAACGGCACACTGACAGTAGTCAGAACGGCGATTGCGCCAATTCGCAATATGCCCATCGCCCGAAGACCGTACCGTTCACTGGGCTGGGATTGTTTCTGCGCTTTTCCCGTCATTTCCTCGACTCCACCTTCCGGTTCCCGGACCGTTCATGAAACTCGGTCCGGGTTCATTGACGAATTCCTTCCGCTCCATGAGAATAAGCATAGTCGTCTGTGGGCCTGTGGCGCAGCTGGGAGCGCGCTTCCATGGCATGGAAGAGGTCGTCGGTTCGATCCCGACCAGGTCCACCAAATCCCTTCAACAACTTAGCTTAGAGACGGCGTCGCAAACGGTTTGCACGCATTATGAACCGGTTCTCAAACTGGTTGATCGGGTCTCGCCCACAATCCTCCGCTCATCAGAGGAAAAGGTTGTTCGTCGCCAGGCAAGTAAAAAATTACCATTTGATCAACAAACGACGGCAACCGAAAGCCGCTGAGTCCCTCTCCAAGTGTCGGGAGTCGAGGGGGAAATAACCAGATGCTGTACCGTTTTCTGTCTGCCGTTCTTCTCGGGGGGTTAGCGGCTACGCTGAGCGCACAGTCGAATGTTAGTTTCGAACTGAATCGAGTCACTTATCAAACCTATAACAATTTGGCGATTGGAGCTGGAGACTTCAACAATGATGGCATTCCAGATCTGGTAGTGGGCGCAGGAGGCAGTAGCACGGGGGCGGTGATGCTGATGCTGGGGAACGGGAACGGGACGTTCCAGACGCCACGGGAAGTGGGGCCGGTGAGCAATACGGTCTACGATCTGGCGGTTGCCGATCTGAATGGCGATGGAAATCTGGACGTGGTGGCGGCGAATATCAGCGGCCAGGTGGTGGTGTTCTACGGGAATGGGAACGGGACATTTCAGGCTCCGGTGGAGTATTCGACCGAGGGATCGCCAACGCAGGTCGTGACAGGGGATTTCTTCGGAGACGGTTATCCGGATATTGCTGTGAACGACGGGTCCAGCATTGAGCTGTTCCGGAACGAGGGTGGCAAGGCTTTTGTGGCGGCGAAGACGATTCCAGTAGGGGGCAGCAGCCAGGAAATCGTGACGTCGATGCGCGCGGGGGCGATCAATGGGACGGCTGCATCGGACCTGGCGGTGCTGACGACGAAGGCGGCTTATGTTTTGTGGGGCGACGGGCAGGGCAGTTTCACGAAGCAGCAACTGGCGAGCTATGTGGATCCGGTGGGACTGAATGTCGGCAAAGTGGCGCAGGACGGGCGGGACGACATCATTGTGTCGTATACGTGCGATCCGACGCCGACGAACAATCCCGGGAATGGACCGCAATACAATGCCTGCGCGGGGCTGGATGTGTTCTACGGGCAGGGCGGTGACAAGGTAGTGAAGCGGACGGTGGTGACCGATCCGGGGGTCTATCCCACGGGTGAGCCGATGGCGGTGGATGTCAACGGAGACGGGATAGCGGACCTGGTGGGCGCGTCGACCGGGAATTACGTGAGCACGGGCCTGTACGTCTGGACGGGAAACGCGAACGGGAGCTTTTCCCAGAAGGCGCAGGCATTCGTGGTGACGTCGAACGGCTACGGGGAGCTGACGGCCGGGGACTGGAACCGCGACGGCATGATGGACTTCGCGATGAATCTGCCTGGCAGCGCGGAGACGGAAGTGTTTCTCAACAGCACGAAGCGAGCAGCATGCGCGACCAGCGGGGTAAGCCCGAGCGTAACGGCGTGCCAGCCGGTGAACGGCACGTACACGAACAGTCCGGTGGAGGTGCAGGCGAACACCTTTGACACGAGCAAAGTGACAGCGCTGCAGGAGTACATCGACGGGAGCGAGGTGTACCAGACGGCGGCAACGAGTTTCGAGCGGTCGTTTGCCGAGGGGCTGGGGACGCATCTGCTGGTCACGAAAGCGTGGGATCAAAGCGGGATCTCCTTTCAGACGAACCGGAGGGTGACGGTGTATAGCGGCACGCCGGGGAGTGTGTGTCCGGCGACGCCGGAGACGGCGAATATTTGTCTGCCCCAGGGGACGACAAGCGTTTCGCCGGTGCATATTGTGGCGAACGGTTCGACGTCGGCGGTACCGACGGCGGCGCAGCTCTACATTGACGGCAGCCTGGTGGTGAACCGGAAGGGCTGCGACAGCCAGGGGGGCTGCTACGGCGGTACGACGTATGTGGACACGATGCAGTCGCTTTCCAGTGGAAGTCACGATCTGGTGTTCAAGTTGTGGGACGCAAACGGGAACGTCTACACGGCGCAGAAGACGGTGACGGTGGAATAGGTTGGGCCGGGGCTGCCGGCCGGGAGTTCTCCTGGCCGGGAGCCGAGGCGGGGACAGGGAAGAAGGCGGAAGCGAGGGTATCTCCTGTGCTACGCTCAAGCTTCGGAAGCGGATGCGGGCGGTTGCGCATCCAATCCGCGTAACCGGCTATGGCACTGGACACCCTCGATTCCGCAGCAAAGCGCGGCGTGCTGGCGATGCAGGAGTATGCGCTGCTCTCCGGCCGGGCGCTGAGCAATTTGTTTCGGCGGCCGTTTTACGCGGCTGACATCTTCCAGCAGGCCGATATTATCGGCGTCGGGTCGCTGCCCATCGTCATCATGACGGGTTTTTTTCTGGGCGGCGTGCTGGCGCTGCAGTCGTCGTCGACGCTGACGCAGTTTGGAGCGACGGCGTTCACCGGGCAGCTGGTGAGCTTCTCGATGATCAAGGAGATCGGGCCGGTGGTGACGGCGCTGATGGTGAGCGGCCGGAACGCATCGGGGATGGCCAGCGAGCTGGGGTCGATGATGGTGACGGAGCAGATCGACGCGATGCGTGCGCTGGGCACCGATCCGCTGAAGAAGCTGGTGATGCCGCGGATTGTGGCGACGATGGTGATGCTGTTCTTCCTGACGATCCTTTCAGACGCGGTGGGGATTCTGGGCGGCGGCCTGGTCTCGGTGATGATGATGGGGCAGGACGGCTCGCAGTACTTCCATAACGCCTACCAGTCGCTGGAGTATCCGGACATTCTGCAGGGGCTGGTGAAGCCGATTGTTTTCGGGTTCATTATCGCCACCATTGGCTGCTACTACGGGATGAAGACGCGAGGCGGGACGCAGGGCGTGGGGCGGTCGACGACGCAGGCGGTGGTGTGGTCGTCGATGCTGATTATCGTGATGGACTTCATCATCAGCCGGTTCATGATCGGAATTTTCGGGCGGTGAGCCAGGTGGGCGCGAACGGAAGCTCGGGGCCGATACCGGGGCAGAGCGCGGCCGGCCGGGACGAGCCGGTGGTGGTGTTTGAGAACGTCTCGATGGCGTTCGGGCCGACGCCGGTTCTGGAAGATCTCTCCTTTACAGTGCGGCGGGGGCAGACGCGGATTTTGCTGGGCCCGGCGGGGGTGGGCAAGAGCGTGCTGCTGAAGCTGGTGAACGGGCTGCTGCGGCCGACGCACGGGCGGATTTTCGTCTTCGGGCACGAGATCAGCGCGATGAAGGAGCAGGAACTGTTCGAGGTCCGGGGGGCGATCGGGACGGTGTTCCAGGAAGGGGCGCTGTTCGATTCGCTGACGGTACGGGACAACGTGGGATACCGGCTGATCGAGGAGCATCTGCCGGACGAGGAGATCACGCGGCGGGTGACCGAGGCGCTGCGGTTTGTGGAGCTGGAGCACACGCTGGAGAAGTTTCCTTCCGAGCTTTCGGGCGGAATGCGGCGACGGGTGGCGATTGCGCGAGCCATCGTGACGAATCCGCGGCTGATTTTGTACGATTCGCCGACGGCGGGACTGGATCCGATTACGTCGACGACGATTATCGAGCTGGTGATGAAGCAGCGGGACGTGTCGCACACGAGCTCGCTGGTGGTGACGCACCGGCTGCAGGATGCATTCATCCTGGCGATGCATCGGTTCAGCGTGGAGACGAACGGGATGGTTCCGCTGCCGGCCCACCAGGCGGACGAGCATACGAGCTTCCTGATGCTGAACCAGGGGCGGCTGGTGTTTGACGGGACGACGGCGGAGCTGGTGAAGTCGAACGATCCGTTCATCCAGGCGTATCTGAGCTAGTGGCAGTCCCCCCGCCGGTTTTTGCGATTTTCCGCTAAGAATATGATTCTAGTTGGCTTATCGGACGGGCGGGCTTCTGGTGATTCTCTAAGCATATGATTTTGCGAGGTTTATCGTCGGCCTTTGTTTTCATATGCTTACGTAAGCATATGATTTCACGGCGGTTATATCCCATCCTCTGAGGTCTGGCGGCACTGCGGCAGAGCGGGTGCAGTCGAATGACCTATTCATCCAGAGGCGTTTCTGAGCTGGTGGCCCTCCCCCGGTTTTTGCCATTTTTCCGGTATTCATATGAATCTATTCGGCTTATCGGACGGGGTGGTATTTGGTGATTTTCCAAGCATATGATTCTGCAAGGGTTATCGTCGGCCTTTGTTTTCATATGGTTACGTAAGCATATGATTTCAAGGCGTTTATGTATCGAAGATCAAAAAAACACCCGTCGGCGGCTAAAGCCGCGTTCAGTTTGCTGCATTTGCGGCACGGCTGAAGCCGTGCCCCTTCAAAACGTGGGCTGATCTGGAATTTTCGGTTGGCTTACGCCTTCAAAACTGGCCCCGCGCTTTTCTGCCGGTTTTCCGGCCGTACTTCTGCAAGGAAGCGGCTGCGGGAGCCTTGGATCCTTTTTTATTCCTATATTCAGGATAGCCAACGGCGCGGTGAATCGTGCCAGGAATTTGTGCGCAGGATGGCTGGGAAAGCCTTTGTCATCAACGCGTGTTACTTTGGTGCGGGTGGTGGACGCTTGACAGCTTTTGGGGGATGAGCGGGGCGAATAGGCTACAGGCGAAATGGCGAGGGGGGCGGGATGAAGGCGAGAATCGCAGTCTTCTGTGTGGTGAGCGGGCTCTTTTTCACGATTCCGGCGGCTGGTGCGGGGCACCTGGGGTGGTGGTGGCTGGGCGGGCTGATCACGGCGGCGGCGCTGGCGCCGGTGGTGCGGTTTGGTCCGCGGAGCTTTGTGGGGCAGTTTGGAGCGGTGGCTCTGGTGCTGGTGGTGGTGGGGCTGGTTTGCACGCTGTCGGAGGCGTGGGTGTTTACGCCGTCGATGAAGCCGCAGATTCCGTATCTGGCGACGGGCGGGACGGCGATGTATCTGATTACGGCGGCACTGGTGGTCGGGCTGGCGCGGGTGCTGAAGCTGAACGACGACGGGCGGGAGATGGCGGTGAGCCGGCATTCGGCGGGGATGACGGCGGTGTATGTGCTGCTGGCAGGGGCGTCGTATGTGGTTTACTACTACATTTTTGGGGCGCTGACGTTCCGGTTTTTCACGCATCAGTATTACCCGCACGCGATTCAGGAAGTGGCGGCGATGGGCGCGGGATTCTATGTGTACCAGTGGGCGCGGGGGATATTGATGGTGCTGGCGGTGCTGCCGGTGATCTATACGCTGCGGATGGGGCGGTGGAAGGCGGCGGTGACGGTGGGGATTCTGGTGTGGGTGGTGGGCGGGCTGGCTCCGCTGCTGGCGCCGAATACGCTGATGGTGGCGGCGCAGCGGTATATCCATATTGTGGAGATCATGACGCAGAATGTGCCGCTGGGGATGACGGCGGTGTGGCTGCTGCGGCGGGGGGAGCAAGTTAGCGGGTCAGCCAGTCAGCGAGTCAGCGGGGTAGCGGGCAGCTGAAAGGCGGACGCTTCGCGTTCTCCCGCCTCCCTTTGGGAGACGGGGCAGCCGGTGTGGTTAGCGAGGAACGGTTAGCGAGGAACGGTTAGCGAGAGACGGTTAGCGAAAGACGGTTAGCCGTTTCAGGGGCGGTCGTAGAAGCGGAAGAAGAGGGCGGGTTTGGAGATGGGGGCGGCGCGCTCGCTGATGGAGGCCAGTTGCTCGTCGGTGAGCGGGGTGAACTGGCTGGCGAGGCGGACGTTTTCCTCCAGCTGCTGGATGTTGTCGCAGCCGATGATGATGGTGCTGACCGGGCGGGAGAGCGGGTAGTACATGGCTTCGCGCATGGTGAGGGTGCCGCGGCTGGGGTCGAGGACCATGCCTTCCCACATGTGCTTTTGCTGCTCGATGGGCTGGGGCGTCCAGCTGGAGAGGAGGCGGCCGCGGGCCGGGATCTTCATGCCGATGATGCCCATTTGGCGTTCGACGGCGAGGGGGAGGAGCTTTTCCTCGAAGGAGTAGTGGTGGGGGTCGGCGGCGTTGATGGCCATGAGGACCGTGTCAAAAGGATGGCGGTTGATGGCCTCGATGAGAGCGTCGGGGCGGTAGTGGCCGGTGACGCCGAGATAGCGGACGACTCCCTGGCGCTGCATTTCGAGGAGGGCTTCGATGGCGCCGCCTTTGGCGAAGACCTGATCGACGTCGTACATGGTGCCGATGTCGTGGAGCTGCCAGAGGTCGACGTGGTCGGTCTGGAGGAGCCGGAGGGACTCATCGATCATGCGGAGGGAGCCTTCGCGGGTGCGCTCTTTGGTTTTGGTGGCGAGGAAGGCTTCGGCGCGGCGGGTGCGCATGACTTCGCCGTAGTAGCGCTCGCTCCAGCGATGCGGGCCGCCGTAGATGGAGGAGGTGTCGCAGTAATTGACGCCGAGGTCGAGGGCGCGGTGGATGAGGGGCACGGCGACGGCGGCGTTATTGGGCTGTTCGAGGGCGGCCTGGCCGCCGAGGGAGAAGATGCCGACCTTATAGCCGGTTTTGCCGAGGTTGCGGGTGGGCATCGCATCCTGGGTGCGGGGATTGTTGGGCAGAGGGCCGGGGATGGTTGCGGCGTGGGCGGCGGGTAGCGCGGCGGCGGTGAGGCCC
>DAHVZZ010000258.1:0-8642 GCA_027323785.1 Acidobacterium sp.
CGGAATGCGATAGCCGGAAGCCAGCGCGTGCGCCTCGGCCAGCTGCTGCTGGGCCCCGGCGGCATCTCCCTGGTTTTGCAGCAGCGCCGCCAGCCGGACATGCACCGCGAAAGCGGGTGCGTCTTCCGACAGCTGATGCGACTGCAGATACTCGCGCAGCCACTGAATGGCCGTCTGCGGATCGCGGCGCGCCCGGGCCAGGGCGTTGGCGCCATCCACCAGCGCCGGTCCATTCCCCGGGTCGATTGACGCTCCCCTCCGCGCGGCTGCTTCCATCTGGTCATACCGTCCGCGCCGCCCGTAGAAGCCCGCCAGCGTCATCCAAGCCGCCGCCGGATTCTTCGACCTGGCGATCGCCGCCTTGTAGTCGTTCTCAGCCGTCGCGTAATCGTGCCGGGATTCAGCGATCCGGGCCTCCAGGGTCAGCGCCGCTCCCGCGTCCACTCCCTGCAGCTGCTGCGCCACATTCTGTGCCCGTGCCAGGCCGCCGCCGACCAGCGCCGGAGCGCCCACGTCGAACTCCCCCAGCGCCTCCAGCGCCTGCACGTTCCGCGGATCCATCTGCACCGCCCGCTGGAACTCCGCCCCCACCTTCCGCGCCAGCGTGTAGGCCTTCATCAGCGATACCCTCGACGCCTTTTGCCCGTAGGCGCGGCCCAGCCACAGGTGGTAGTCGCTGTTACCTCCGTCCGCCCGCACCGCCGCTTCGCAGTCCGAGATCGCCCGGTCCCACTGCTCTTCCTCGTAATACACGCGGCAGCGCAGATTCAGCGCCCGCGCATCTCCCGGATTCCCCGCCAGCACCGCGTCCAGGTGCTGCAGCGCCGCGTCCGCGCGGCCCTCGTTCAGCTCCTGCACGATGGGATGAACAACCGTTGACGTGCTGGCCCACAGACTACCGGAAGAAAGAAAAAGAAATCCAAAAACGAAAAACAACAACCTCTGCAACACGACCCCCTGCCACAACCCGCGAACCCTACCTCACAATGCGAACGGGCTGTCCGTCGCCAAGCGGCTGGCCGTTCGTGGTGCCCGTGGCGACCACGTCTCCAGGCTTCAAACCGCTCACGATGTGGACTTCAACCAGATTCAGATTGCCGATCGTGACCGGGGTGTGATGCAAAGCGCCTCCCGAGACACGATAGACATAGGTTTTTCCCTGTTCGATGTGGAGCGCATCGCGGGGAATCACCAGCACATTGGATTCACTCGCGGTGATCACGGTTACACGAACATTCGTATCGGGCAGCAGTTCGCCGTTGGGGTTCTCGATGGAAACCAGCGCCGCACCCACATTGCGCGTTCCATAAGTAATGATCGTCGAGGGAAGCCGGATGATCTGGCCCTTATAGGAGTGATTCGGGTGCGCGTCCCACACCACCGTCGCCGATTGTCCCAGCTTCAGCTTGCCCACCTGCGGCTCGTCGAAGTACGCCACCACCCGCAGATGTGACAGGTTCGCCAGCGACAGCAGCCGGTCTCCCTGCTGAACATAATTCGTAGCCGATACCGGCAGCGAGTAAACCGTCCCCGCAAAGGGCGCCCGCACAATCGCCTGCCGCAGCGAAGACTCGGCCGCGGCGTAGGCTGCCTGGGCGTCGCTCAGCGCCGCCTGCGCATGAGCGATCTGCGGAGCCGCATACCGGTTCTGCTGCCGCTGCTGCAGGGACTGAATGGTATTGTTGTCCGCTTCCAGCTGGTTCTGCGCCGAGGCTACTTCGCTCGGCGACGCCGCGCCGTTCTTCTCCAGCGACTGCAGCGCCTTCAGATCCTGTTGCGCCTGCTTCCGCGCCAGAATCGCCTTCTGCAGATTGCTCTCCAGCGTGATGCGGTCCGCCGGCGTGCCTCCATGCAGCGCCGCCTGATAATTCGCTTCGGCTCCCCGCAGCGCCGCCAGCGCGTTGGCTACCTGCGCCTTCGCCGCGGAGTCGTCCATGCGCAGCAGCAGCTGTCCCGCCGGAACCTTCTCGCCCTCGTGCACGTAAACCTGCCGCACCACCCCGGGAAACGGAGCATGCGCCTCATAGTTCCTCTCCGGCTCCACCTTGCCGTTCGTGGAAAGCGGCGTCCTCAGATCGCCGATTTTCGCCTGCGCCACCCGAATGGGCAGCTTGCTTCGCGTCAGCCAGTGGATCAGATAGAAGAGCGCAACCAGCGCCACCACCCCAATGAGCCAATTGCGCGCCGTTTTGGACTTTGCCTGTCTCGCTGTCATCAATGGGACCGTTTGCAGTATATAAGAGTCGTCCGCGCGCCTTGAGGCTGCGAAAAATCCGCGATTTGGCCCCGGATGACCACCGTGCCAGGATGCGCCGGGAAGGCCGAAATCCGCCCCCGGTAAAATGGCAGCATGTCTTCTTCCCCGCGCTACACTGACGATCACGCGAAGGCTGGCCTCGATTTTCACTTCCCCGCCATCGAAACCTGGCCCAATCAGTTTCCCGGATACGAGATTCTCATCGACGATCCGGAGTTCACTTCGGTCTGCCCCAAAACCGGACTGCCCGATTTCGGCGTGATCATCCTCCGCTACATGCCCCGCGAACGCTGCCTCGAACTGAAATCCTGGAAAGAGTACCTCTTCTGCTACCGCAACCTCGGCATCTTTCAGGAGAACGTCGTCAACCAGATACTGGAGGACGTCGTGAAGGCCTGTAACCCCGTCTGGGCCGTCGTCAAAGGCGACTTCCGCCCCCGCGGCGGCATTTCCACCACCATCGAGGCCCGCTGGCCCCGTCCCTCCGGCGAACCAGAGAAGTAACCTTCCTGTTCTGCAGTCCGTGGTCCTGTTCTCCGCGTTCGCCCCACACCCCTATTGCGCGCCTTCCGTCAGCACTCCCGTGCCGGAATCGCCATCGCAGTTGCCCCCCGCAATGCTCCAGTGGGAGATGGTCAGCTGCGTCGCCGTGCTGTTGAAGGTGCCCGCCGCTGTCAGCACCGTGCCGCTCGAAGAATCCGTGTAGGTCATGGACAAAGCGTCGCCGGTCACCACCGAGCTCGTCAGAGTGGGCTGCTGGACGAAGCAGGTATTGGACGGAAAAGTCGCCGTTCCCGACAGCGTGAACTGCCCATTCGCGTTGGGCTGCGTCGTCTGCAGCAGCGTCGCCGAAACCGGCAGCGAGTTCCCCGAATTATCCATGAAATTGCCCGAATATAGCCCCGAAATCTGGCTGTAATCCGTGGCCGCGACATTCATCTGCCCCAGCGACCCGCAACTGCCGCCCTTGAAGCTCCACGTCGCTCCGCCAATCGCGTTGCCGGTCGCCGCCACCTCGCCCTGCAGCACCAGCGTCGTCCCGCCGAACGGCTGCGAAACCAGCGTCAGCGCATTGTTGCCGCTCACGGAACCCGTCAGCAGAATGTTCGTGGCCGGGCTCACGCACGATGCCCCGTTCAGCCGCGCCACCGCGCTCACCGTCTCGTACGAGCCCTGGGTGAAGCCCAGGTTCAGCGTCAGCGGCTGGTTTTGTGCCTTGCTTTGCGCCTGGAATGACCAGTTTCCCGAGAGCGGAGTTCCAGTCTGCAGGGGAGGAGTCTGAACGCCGCATCCGGCGGCCAGCAGGAGAAGCAAACCGGCCGTCAGAGCCGAAAATCGAGGGACCCGCATGGCGAACCTTTACTGAAGAGGGATTATCTGAAAGATAACCTTCCTGCCGCGCGCGGGCCACTCCCCAAAAGTGGCATTGGATCCCTTCCCGCTACCCCTGCTGCTTTTGCTGCTGCTGCCGCAACTTCTCCAGCTCCTGCAGAATCTGCTGCGGAGTCTTTACCGGCCCCGGCGCGCCCGGCTTTCCCGGTGGCCCCGGCGGCGGCGCCGGGTGAGGCTGCTGCACCCGATACTGGTTCGGGTACGGGTTCGGGTACGGATACACCGGCCCCTGGGGCGCTTCGTCCTTCATCGGCGGCGACGGCGGCGCGTTGCCGCGAATCGTCAGCACCAGCTGTTTCGGCGTCCCGTTATGCGACATGCCGATCATCAGCACGTTATACCCCGTGCCTTCCAGCAGCGACGTCAGCACCTCGCGCGGATTCCCCGGCCCATACGCGCCAAAGACTCGCTGGTCCAGCGAGAGCCCCTGAATGTCCATGCCGGTGTCCGAAGAGATGGTCCGCAGAATGCTCGACAGGCTGGAGTTGTCCGCCTCCACCGCCAGCTTGCCTCCCGCAAACGTTACTTTGGCCGGTTTCGCCGGCTGGCTCAGCAGGGAAACAGGCGCTGCCGCCGTTTGCCCGGCCGCCGCCTGGGGCGCCTTTGCATTCGCTGCCCCCGCCGCTCCCGCCGCTCCGGACTGCCCCGCTTTTCCCGCCTTCGCCGCCGGTTTTGCCCCGGCTGCCGCCGCTTTCCCGGTATTTGAGCCTGCCGGCGGATGCTGACCGCTCACAGCCACCTGCGCCGCGCACGTGCCGCACACGGCCAGGGCGCAAATCCACAAAGAAAACAATCGCGCCCGCCGGTGGCTAATGGAGATGAACCGCATCGAAGTCATTGGAGCAGAGAGAGAAGCTTCTCCCTCTTTCTGTGTACTAGACTAGCAGTGATTCGTTTTCGCTCATCCCGGAGTGAAACGATTTGCTGACAGCCGCCGAAAGGGATACCTTCGATGCGCCTTTCTCCTGGAACCGGATGGGTGAGATTTCTGGTTGCCGTGCTGGTGGCCGTCTTCAGCCTCCCGGCCTTTGCCGTTTCCTGCACCACCCAGTCGCAGATGAATGCTGCCCAGCGCCGTCAGCTCCGTCAGGCGGCCTTCATGCTCGCCGTCGATGCCAAGGAGGGTAACGCCTCCGCCATGCAGTCGCAGGCCATTCCCATGCTCGCGGGCCATTTTCAGGGCATCGCGGATTCCGTGCAGAACCTCCAGCCCGACCTCTCGAACGCCACCCTCACGGTGGACAACCTCTACCTGCTGGACGCCACCGACCTCACCCAGCCCACCGAGGCCGATTTCTTCTGCGGCATCAACAACTCGAACCTGCTGGTCACCATCACCATCCCTTCGCTGCCGCCCGGCTCCTATGCCCTGGCCATCACCCATGCCACCGGCGTGAAGAACCCCCAGCAGGTCTCCATGGTCCTCCAGAATATGGCCCCGAAAGGCGCCGCTTCTCCTGACTGGAAGCTCGCCGGCTTCTTCGCCCGCCCCATGACCCTGGCCGGCCGCGATGGTGTCTGGTTCTGGAAGCAGGCCCGCGCTTACGCAAAGAAGAACGATCCCTTCACCGCCTGGTTCTATTACGAGACCGCCAAATATCTGCTCGTCCCCGTTAATTTCATCTCCAGCCCCAACCTCCAGCGGCTCGACCGCGAGGCGGCAAAGGTTCGCCCCGCCAATCTTCCCGGGGCGCAGCCCATGCAGCTCACCTACAACGGCCAGACCTTCGTGATTACCAATATGTACGTCGGTCACCTTTCCGGCAACCTCGATCTCGTGGTCACATATCAGGGTCAGGCGATCCAGGATCCGGTCCTGGCCCGCAAGCAGGTAGTGACCGTCATGCGTGCTCTGCTGGCCACCCATCCCGGACTGAAAACCGCCTTCCACGGGCTTTGGGTGCATGTCGCCACGCCCGGCAACCAGAATCCGTTCGCCCTGGAGCTTCCCATCGATCAGATTGAAAACGAAGGTGTTCCCTCCCAGTCAGCGAAGTGACGCCACCCATCACGCATCAGGCAGTTCCACCGATAATGAACGGAAGCAGGCAAGAGACCTTCGGTATGGCCGGACGAACAGAAAAAAAACTGAGCGAAGCGATGGACGAGCGGCGGGCGACGCCCAGCTTTGACGGGACCCCAATCCCGGACGCGGATCTGAAGAAAATCCTCGAGGCCGGACTGCGCGCTCCCAGCGGTTACAACCTCCAGCCCTGGCGATTTATCGTCGTGCGCTCTCCCGAACAGCGCCGCCGTCTCCGCGCCGCCGCCTTCAATCAGGCCAAAGTCGAGGAGGCTTCCGCCGTTATCGTCGCCTGCGGCGATAAGGACGGCTGGCGCGCCGACATGGACGAGATGATCCGCATGGGCCGCGAGCACGGCATGATGGAAAGCTACGCCGAGCAGGCCAAAGTCAGCATCCCCGAATATCTCGGCAATCATCCCAACCTCGTCGCCTGGCTCAATCGCCACGTCATGATTACCTTCACCAGCATGATGTGGATGGCCGAAGTCATGGGCTACGACACCGCCCCCATGGAAGGCTACGAACCCGAGAAAATCTGCGAAGTCCTCCGCCTGCCCCTCAGCTACGAAGTCGTCGCTCTGCTCGGCATCGGCCACCTGCGCGGCCCGGACAAGTTCAACGGCGGCCGCTTCTCCATGGCCCACACCGTCTTCGACGGCGAATACGGAAAGCCGCTCAAGCTGTGAGGCGCGAGTACCCCGATGCCCCCATTGCCGGTGTCGGCGCTGTCATCGTCCCGGAAATTCCAGCCGGCGAACCCAGCCGCGTGCTCCTCATCCGCCGCGGAAAGCAGCCGCTCAAAGGCGAGTGGTCCCTGCCCGGCGGCGCCGTCGAGCTGGGCGAGACCCTCGAAGAGGCCATCCGCCGCGAAGTCTTCGAAGAAACCGGCCTCACCATCGAGCCAGTCGAGGTCGTAAAGGCCTTCGACCGCATCGCCCGCGATCCGCACGGCCGCGTCCAGTACCACTACGTCCTGGTGGATTTCCTCTGCCGCCTCACCGCCGCCGCCGACCTCTCCCGCCCGGTCGTCTGCGCCTCCGATGCCGAAGAAGCCCGCTGGGCCGGCCCCGGCGATCTCGCCGGCCTCTCGCCCCTCACGATTGAAGTCATCCATCAAGCCTGGAAGATGGCCCGTACTGCCTGACCCTGGAGCTGCCAGTCCTCATGTCCGAAACCTCTCACTCCGCACCGGCGCAGTCTAACCACCAGAGGGATATGCGGGAGACGCCCACCATCGCAGCTCCGCCGCGCAAAAGACACCCGCGCGCCTGGCGCATCGCCGCCTGGTCTATGGCCACCGTGGTGCCGCTGCTGCTGGCGCTGATCGCCTTCGGCCTGCTGCACCCCATCACCCTCATGGTCATGGTCACCCAGATGCGCCTCTGGGGCGACGGCATCCACAGCAAATCCATGGAAATCCCCTTCGCCGGCCACCAGAATGTCCGCATCCGCTACTACGAGGGCGGCTCCGGAGACCCGCTCGTCCTCGTCCACGGCCTCGGCGGCCGCGCCGAGGACTGGTCCCACCTCATGCCCCGGCTGGTCAGGAACCACCGCATCTACGCCCTCGATCTGCCCGGCTACGGCCGCTCCGCCGCCCCGCGCGGCGCGCAGTACTCCATCTCCGAGGAAACCGCCGCCGTCGAAGCCTTCATGGACCGCCTCGGCCTGCAAAAGACCGACCTCGCCGGCTGGTCCATGGGCGGCTGGATCGCCCTCGAAATCGCGCTCCAGCAGCCCAGCCGCATCCGCCGCCTCATCGTCTTCGACAGCGCCGGCCTGCGCTGGAATCTGAAATGGAATCCCGACCTCTTCGAGCCGAATACCCCGCGCAAGCTCCACCAGCTCGACGCGCTCCTCTCGCCCAATCTGCCCCGCCACGTCCCCGGATTCGTTCAGCGGGCCATCTTCCGCCATGTCCGCCGCCATGGCTGGGTGGTCAGACGCAGCATGAACTCCATGCTCACCGGCAACGCCCTCCTCGACGGCAAACTGACGGCGCTCCGTATGCCCATGCTGATCGTCTGGGGAAAACAGGACTACCTCATCCCCGTCTCCGTTGCCGAAAGAATGCACGCCGAGGTGCCCCAGTCGGAGCTGGAAATCTTCGACGGCTGCGGCCATCTCGCCGCCGAATACTGCGCCGCCCGCATCGCCCCCGTCGTCCAGGGCTTCCTCAGCGAGAAGGCCCCGATGCACGGACGTGAAGCCGTCATCGGCAAATAGCGCCGCCGAGCCGCCGCGTCATAGAATCTCCGAACCCGCCGGCACTCTCCCCACCCAAGTCCGGAGCCTCTCCGGTAACTGCCGGCCGAAAATCCCGCCCGCCTTCGTCCTCAATCCCTCCCCCTCCTGCTACCCTGAGTGCGTTATGGCCATCGCCGACGACCTCGCCCGTATCGCCCTCCAGGAACAGCAGCTCCAGTTCGCCGCCTTCGACGAGCAAACCGCATGGCGTCTCGGCTCCCGCCTCCACGATGCCGCTCTCCGCCAGTCCCTCGGCATCGTCATCGACATCCGCCGTCCCGCCCAGCCGCTCTTCTACGCCGCCATGCCCGGCACCACCCCCGACAACCCCGAGTGGGTCCGCCGCAAGTCGAACGTCGTCTTCCGCTACCACCGCGCCTCCTACGCCATCGGCCTCGAAATGGAGCAGAAACACACCTCTCTGCACGAGCGCTATGGTCTGCCCATCGCCGATTACGCCTCCCACGGCGGCTGCTTTCCCCTGCGTGTTCGCGGCGCCGGCGTCATCGGCGCAGTCACCGTCTCCGGCCTGCCCCAGCGTGCCGACCACGAACTGGTCGTCGAGGCCCTCTGCGCCGAACTCGGCCTGCCCTACGAAGACATGCGCCTGGAGCCCGTCCACGATCCGCACTGATGCATCCGGACTCCTTCAGTTCCGCCCCGGCGCCGCTTTTGCCGCTCCCGCCTGCGGCAGCCTGATCTCGATCGTTCCCATCCGCC
>DAHVZZ010000444.1:0-4037 GCA_027323785.1 Acidobacterium sp.
GCGCGTGGGCGGCGGGGCCTGATGCGGCATGCACGCCGCGATTTCCGCTGCAGACCGGTATGCACAACGGGTGGCTGGGAGCCGATGCGGCCTACTCGATTCCCTTGCCGAGCGGTCTGGATGTGTGGATCTTCGGGGATACGCTGTATGGGACGCATCGCGCAGTGCACGGCAACAAGCCGGTGATGGTGCACAACACCATCGGCATCTCGACATGCAGGGAAGGCAAGTGGCGGATCCGGTATTTCATTCGCAAGGACGCGCAGGGGCATCCGGTGAGCTTCTTCGCGCCGCAGCATCCGAAGACCTGGTACTGGGCGATGGACGGATTCCGGTCGGGCAAGGATTTGTGGATCACGCTGCTGTGCATCGAACCGTCAGGGAAGCCTTCGGCCATGGGCTTCCAGACGTGCGGGACGGATCTGGCGCGGATTGAGTCGCCGGGGGCGAATCCGCTGGCGTGGAAGATTCGCTATTACCCGCTGGTGCCGAACGGGGTGCATGCATATCCTTCGGCGACAGCCGTGGTGGTGGGGAAATACGCGGACATTTTCGCGCTGGATGAGAAACACGGGCGGCCGCTGATCGCATCGCGGATTCCGCTGAGCGGCCTTGGCGATCCGCGGGCGAACCTGGAGTATCTGGCGCGCGACGGGAAGTGGCAGAAAGGATTCGATCCAGCGAACGCGAAGGCGGTGATGTCGCCGGGGATATCGGAATTGTCGATCCGGTATCACCCGCGGCTGAAGAAATGGGTTGCGGTGATGTTCGATCCGCACGCATTTTCCAGCCACATTCTGCTGAAGACAGCGCCATCGCCGACAGGGCCGTGGAGCGCGGGGAAGGTGATCTACACGGTGCCGGAGATGGTGCCGGGAAGCCCGCGGTACGACAAGGACAACTTCTGCTACGCGGCCAAGGAGCATCCGGAATTCGAGCACGGCGATCTGGTGTTCACCTACGTCTGCAACACCTTGTCGGTCCCGAAGCTGGCGAAGGAGACGGACATCTACTTTGCACGGGCGATCCGGATACCGATGCCGGTTGCGGCTGCCGGGAACAAGGGCGCGGAGAAGCGTTGAGCCGCTTCCGGAATGCGAACCTTTCAGAGCCGGTGGATGCGGCGGGCGTACGACTCGCCACGCTCTATTCACCGGCGCTGGGCCGGCGAGGGGATCTTACGCTGTATGTGCCTAAAGCGGGCGGCGGCGAGCTGCCGCTGCTGATCCTGCTGCATGGTGTCTACGGCAGCCACTGGAACTGGTGGGCGTGCGGCCGCGCGCCGGAGACGGCGGAGGCGATGATCCGGACGGAGGCGATGCGGCCGTTCGCGATCGCCATGCCCTCGGACGGGCTGTGGGGCGAAGGCAGCGGCTACGTGGCGCATGAGGATTCCGATGCGGAAGCATGGATTATGGAGGATGTGCCGGAGTTTGTGGGCCAGACGCTGTCGCGCGTGAGGACAGACCGGTTCTATCTGGCGGGGTTGTCGATGGGTGGCTTTGGCGCGCTGCGGATGGGCATGAAGCACGCGGCCAAAGTGAAAGGAATCTCGGCGCATTCCGCGGTGACGAGGATTGGCGATCTGCGGGCCTTTGTGCAGGAGCCCATGGAGGACTATCTCTCGGCGGGCGAGGCGAACGCGGAGATTCTGCACTGGGCTCGCAGGAATCGGTCCATGCTGCCGCCGCTCCGCTTCGACTGCGGGCGGGAGGATTCTCTGCTGGAAGGGAATCGAGCACTGCACCGGGCGCTTGAGGCCGAAGGGATTCCGCACAGCTACGAAGAGCACGACGGCGGCCACACCTGGGAATACTGGCAGGAGCATGTGCGCAGCACGCTGCGGTTCGTTGCGGCGACCGAGGAGCGAGGCGAGATCAGCTCAGACGGGTGACTCCGGACTGCGAGATGCTGTAGTGGCCTCCCTGATAAGAGAAGCCTTCGAGACGCGCGTGCGGATCGAAGGCGGCGAGCTTCGGTGCGGCGTGGATCCCGCTATAGAGCGAAGGCGTGACGCCGAAGACAGATTCGATGATCATATCGATGAAGGCTCCGCCGGAGACGGCACACCAGTCCTCGATGTAGGGCGCGTCGTTGGAGGCCTTGTATGCCCCGCCCTGGAGCGGCGGCACGACCTGTTCCACGAAATGAGCCTGGCCGATGGGGCCCTGGTTTCCGGCTTTGGCTACTTCGGCGAGCCATGGAGCGATGCGCGCGGGGTCGTCGGTTTTGAACAGGCCTTTGGCGCACTCGGGTGGCCACGCGGTATACGCGCCGAGGCAGCTGTGGTCGGGGCGAACATTCCAGGTGGCATCGGGATCGCTGCTGGCGAGCGCGCGCATCCACTTTTTTGAGGCGAGGCGGGTCCAGAAGAACTCGGTCATCTCGCGCTTCTGCTCCGCGCTGAGATCCTGGCTCATGTTGTCGAGGACAGCGAGGAAATCGTAACAGTGGCGGACCTCATTAAAGGAGCCGTCGGGCTGGCCGGCGCGCCACCAGCCTTTGCCTTTCACGTAGAGAACGCCGTTGATGCGCTGCGCAAGGGCGGTGGCCTCGGCGCGCAGCTGGGCGGCTTCGCTGGTGCGGCCGCGATGCGCCAGCAGCTCCGCGACAAACCGCATGCTGGAGACATTCCCGGCGTTCATGCCAGCGACCTCATGAACGTAGGTGCTGACGACCTCCAGCAGATTGGAGATGCCGCCATAGTCCGCGAGGCCGTGTCTGCCCACCAGCTTCTTCCAGTAGGTCGCGTGATAGATGAGGTGATCCAGAACCGGTTTCCCGGCGATGGGTTTATCGAGCCACTGGAAGTCGCCGGTGATGCGAAGGTAGTCCCGCGAGCAGCGAATGATAGCCATGTCATTGACGGCGTACCAGGGGCCGATGGCCTCGCCGCTGATGTAGTCGGTGGCAAGGTGCTGGTGCATGTCCCGCTGGAACCAGATTTCGACCAGATTGCGCATTGGCTCGGGGTCGAGGAGAGCCAGACTGAGGCTGCTGAGCGAGGTGTCCCAGGGGAAGCTGAGGGTGGGCAGGACGTGACCGCTGAGTGTGAGCAGCGTGGGTCCGTAAGCGGAATCCGGCGAGCGGCGGCGCGCCGTGAGCAGGTTTTTCAGGCCGTTCTGCCAGAGGTTCCAGAGGGCTTCGCTGTTGGTTTCGAGCCGGGGCAGACTGCCGGAGAAGTCGCTGTTGCCTGGGGTGAACGCCGCATGGATAAGCTGCTCGAATCGGCGCTCGTTGAGCTGTTGTAAGGCGGCGAAGTTCGCCTGGAGGCGGTCGTGCATGGAATTGGCCTCACCGCCGCTGGGCGCCACAGCGCAGACAAAGTGCAGTTCGCGGAGTTCGCCGGGCTGCAGCGTGAGGTGGTACTGGAGCAGATTGCCGGCCACGAGCCGATCGGCGGGAGGGTGAATGCCCTGCGCGGCGGCCACCTGCGAGTGCTGCGCGGTCCAGGTGATGCGCCCCTGCGAGCCGTCCCAGGAGCTGAGATTGTCGCCTTCGCCGGGAAGGTTGGTGAACCAGGCTTTCGTCTTCTTTGCCACGGCGGCCCGCATGTCAAAGCCAAGCGTCACTGACTGGCTTTGGGACGAGAGATTGCGCACCTCGATCTTCTCCAGCACGGCGCGCTGTTGCGGCGGAAGAAACATGGTCGTGCGGAATCGCAGGTCGTCTACCGTCTGCTCGCGGACGACGCAGTGTGGAAACCACTGATAGGTGACGGCGCGCGCGGGATCGTCCGAAAGAGCGACGAAGCTGTCGTTGACGAAGAGCTCGCAGGTGGTGAGAAAGCCCGGACTCCAGGCAACGTCAGGAATGCCGCAGCAGGCGTAGGATGGAAAGCCGATGGCGCTGATGGCGGAGACGGATTTAACCGCCTGGGCGTAGCCCCAGTCGTTCATGGCGATGGGTAAATTGAACAGCTCCATGAAGGTGTGGGGCATGCGCACACTGGCGAGGTCGGCAAGCGAGGGGACCGAGGGAAGGGGGCGCGGCGTGGCAGCGAGAAGATTACCCTGAGCGGCCATGGCGGCGGCGCC
>DAHVZZ010000458.1:0-4570 GCA_027323785.1 Acidobacterium sp.
TGATCGGCCGCAGGTTCGGGACATGCAGTTCCTGATCACGGACGGGGAGACGTTTTTTCACGAAGAGCGGAAGGATCTGGTTCACGCGTTCGAGTACATCGACTGCGACTCGCAGGCGGTGCGGCTGACGAACCGGGATCCGGAGGGGCGGTACTCGCTGGTATGGGAGATCATCGCCGATCCGCATGCGCCGGTGGTGCTGGCGCGGGTGCGGCTGGAGGGCGACGACGCGGAATTCATCGGGCGGCTGCGGCTGTACGCGCTGCTGTCTCCGCATCTGGAGGGAGGCGGGCGGGGCAACTCGGCGCGGGTGGTGGATGCGGCGGGGCGGCGGGCGGTGCTGGCGTGGAAGAACGAGCGGTCGCTGGCGATGGCGGCGGACTGCGGATTCACACGGGCGAGCTGCGGGTTTGTGGGTGCGAGCGACGGCTGGCAGGACCTGAAGGAGAACTTCCTGATGGACTGGGAGTATGGGTCGGCGCTGAACGGGAACGTCGCGGTGACGGGCGAGATTCCGGCGGGGACGACGGAGTTCACGCTGGGGATTGGCTTTGGGGCGGGGCATCACGCGGCGCTGGCGGCGACGATGGGATCGCTGGCGCTGCCCTTTGAACGGCACCTGGAGCGGTTTGTGGAGCAGTGGCACCGGGCGAAGACGCCGCGGGCGCTGGCGGCGCATTCGTCGGACGGCGGGCGGCTGGCGTGCGTGAGCCACAACATTCTGCTGGCGCATGAGGACAAGACGTTTGCCGGGGCGTTTATAGCGTCGGCGTCGATTCCGTGGGGATATGCGAAGGGGGACGACGACCTGGGCGGCTACCACCTGGTGTGGACGCGCGACATGGTGCAGACGGCCACGGCGCTGATGGCCTGCGGCCGGGAGGAGACGGCGCTGCGGGCGCTGGTGTATCTGGCGTGCACGCAGCGGCCGGACGGGGGATTTTCGCAGAATTTCTGGGTGAACGGGCAATCGTACTGGTCGGGGCTGCAGCTGGATGAGGTGGCGTTTCCGATCATGCTGGCGTGGCGGCTGTGGAAGGCGGGGTCGCTGGGGCAGTTCAAGGCGTTTCCGTTTGTGGAGCGGGCGGCCGGGTTTCTGGTGCGTCATGCGCCGGTGACGCAGCAGGAGCGATGGGAAGAGGCGGCGGGATATTCGCCGTCGACGCTGGCGGCGGTGATCGCGGGGCTGATTTGCGCGGCGGACATGGCGCGGGCGCACGGAGCCGAGGAGCTGGCGCAGTTTCTGGAGGAGCACGCGGACTGGATCGAGAGCCACCTGGAAGACTGGACGGTGACGAACAACGGGGTGCTGCTGGAGGGAGTGAAGCGGCATTACATGCGGATTCGTCCGCCGGAGTGCGGGGAGCCGTACGCGCACGAGTCGTGCGGGAAAGAGACGGTGCACATCAACAATCTGCCGGCGGGAGAGAAGTCGGAGTTCGAGGCGCGGGAGATTGTGGATGGGGGATTCCTGGAGCTGGTGCGGTATGGGGTGCGGGCGGCGGACGATCCGCTGATTGTGGATTCGCTGAAGGTGGTGGACGCGCTGCTGAAGGTGGAGACGCCGAAGGGCGCATGCTGGCGGCGCTACAACCACGACGGCTACGGGCAACGGGCGGACGGAGGGCCGTTTCTGGGCTGCGGCGTGGGACGGGCATGGCCGCTGCTGGCCGGCGAGCGGGCGCATTATGAGCTGGCGGCGGGCGGCAATGCAAAGGAGCTGATTGCGACGATGGAGCGATTCGCGTCCGACGGCGGGCTGCTGCCGGAACAGATCTGGGACGAGGCGGACAAGGACGGGCTGGAGCTGGGAGGGCCGTCGGGGTCGGCGATGCCGCTGGCGTGGGCGCATTCGGAGTACCTGAAGCTGCTGCGGTCGGTGGCGGACGGGAAGGTGTTCGACCGGATTGAGATTGTGGAGGATCGGTACGCGCGGGGCGGCGGGCCGGAATGCTGTGTGGAGATATTCCAGGCGGATCGGCGGCGGACGCGGCGGATGACGGCGGGAAAGCGGCTGCGGATTTCGGCGGCGACGCGGTTTCGGGCGCGGTGGACGGCGGACGGCTGGCAGACGCAGTCCGATGTGGAAAGCACCCAGGTGGGGTATGCGGGGTCGTATGTGGACCTGGCGACGGAGGCCGGGCAGACGGGGACGGTGAGCTTCACGCTGTACTGGCCGGACGAGGACCGGTGGGAGGGAGAAAACTTCGACGTGGAACTGGAGGCGCAGGGGTAGAGACGGGGCGGTTTGCGTCAATTTCGCCACAGGAGCGAAAATCAAAGACGGATCGTAAAACAGAGCGAAGTGAGTTTGTATCTCCGTCCCACCGGACGAGTCCCTGCAGCGCAACCGTAAAAACAAGAGGAGAAACAAGGATTATGAGCGAGCTCGATCAGCTGTCGATTAATGCCCTGAGGTTTTTGGCCGTGGATGCGGTGCAAAAGGCGAACAGCGGCCATCCGGGAGCGCCGCTGGGCTGCGCGCCGATGGCGTACCTGCTGTTCCACAAGTACATGCAGCACAACCCGAAGCATTCGAAGTGGACGAACCGGGACCGGTTTGTGCTGTCGAACGGGCATGCGTCGGCGCTGCTGTACGGGGTGCTGCACCTGACGGGGTACAAGGTCTCGCTGGAGGATTTGCAGCAGTTCCGGCAGTGGGGATCGCACACGCCGGGGCATCCGGAGCTGGGCGACACGGACGGCGTGGAAGTGACGACGGGTCCGCTGGGGCAGGGCTTTGCGATGGGCGTGGGCAGGGCCATGGCGGAGAAGCATCTGGCGGCGGTATATAACCGGCCGGGCTACGAGGTGGTGGATCACTACACCTACGGGATTGTGTCCGACGGCGACCTGATGGAAGGGGTATCGCACGAGACGGCTTCGCTGGCGGGAACGCTGGGACTGGGCAAGCTGATCTATCTGTACGACGACAACCTGATTTCGCTGGACGGGCCGACGGAGCTGTCGTTTACGGAAGACGTGCTGAAGCGCTTTGAGGCGTATCACTGGCACGTGCAGATTGTGGAAGACGGGAACGATCTGGAAGGGATGTCGAAGGCGATTGAGGCGGCGAAGGCGGTGAAGGACAAGCCGTCGCTGATCGCGGTGCGGACGATCATCGGCTACGGCAGCCCGAAGGCCGGCACCAACAAGGTGCATGGCGAGGCGATGGGCGTGGAGGCGGTTCGGGAGACGAAGAAGAACCTGGGCTGGCCGGAGGACAAGACGTTCTATGTGCCGGATGAGGCGCGGGCGAACTGGCTGAAGGCGGTGGACGCGGGCGAGAAGGCGGAGTCCGACTGGAACGCGCTGTTCGCGAAGTACCGGAAGGAATTTCCGGAGCTGGCGGCAGAGTACGAGCGGGTGCAGGCGGGCCGGCTGAAGGACGGATGGGAACAGAGCCTGCCGAAGTTTCCGGCGGACAGCAAGCCGGTGGCAACGCGCACGGCGGGCAACACGGTGATGAACGCGATAGCGAAGCAGGTGCCGGAGCTGATTGGCGGCGCGGCGGATCTTTCGAGCTCGACCAAGACGGTGGTGAAGGACAGCAAGAACTTCCACCTGGATGCAACGGGGCAGAACGTCTACTACGGCGTGCGCGAGTTTGGGATGTGCGCGATGGTGAACGGAATGGCGGCACACGGGGGAGTGATCCCGTACGGGTCGACGTTCTTTGTGTTCACGGATTACGCGAAGCCGGCGCTGCGGCTGGCGGCGCTGATGAAGGTGCACTCGCTGTTCGTGTTCACGCACGACTCGATCGGACTGGGCGAGGATGGGCCGACGCATCAGCCGGTGGAACAGCTGACGATGCTGCGCGCGGTGCCGCAGCTGACGGACTTCCGGCCGGCGGACGCGAACGAGACGTCGGCGGCGTGGGGACTGGCGCTGGAGCGGAAGAGCGCGTCGTTCATGGCGCTGTCGCGGCAGGATCTGCCGCTGCTGGATGCGGAGAAGCATGGCGTGTTCGAGGGCGTGCGCAAGGGCGCGTACGTCGTGGAGCAGGGCGGCGAGACGCCGGACGTGCTGATTGTGGGCACGGGCGCGGAGCTGTGGCCGGCGCTGCGAGCCGCGGAGCAACTGAAGAAGGACGGAATCGTGGCGCGGGTGGTTTCCATGCCGAGCACGCGGCTGTTTGAGGAGCAGAGCGAGGAGTACAAGGCCGCGATCTTCCCGAATTCGGTGCCGAAGCTGGCGATTGAGGCGGGTGCGACGCTGGGGTGGTGGAAGTACGTGGGCCGGGACGGCGACGTGATCGGAATCGACCGCTTTGGGGCATCGGCTCCCGGGGTGACGGTGCTGGAGAAGCTTGGCTTCGGCACGGACAGTGTGGTGGCCAGGGCGAAGGCACTGGTGGAGCGCGCGCGGAAGAACGAGCCGGCGCTGGCGGGGAAATAAGGATGAAGCTGGCGATTGGAGCCGATCACGCAGGGTATCCGCTGAAGGAAGAGGTTCGCGGATACCTCGAGCGCCTGGGTCATGAAGTGACGGACCTGGGCGCGTACAACACGGAACCTTCGGATTATCCGGACTATGCCGAGGCGGTGGGGCGAGAGCTGCTGGCCGG
>DAHVZZ010000489.1:0-1569 GCA_027323785.1 Acidobacterium sp.
ATACGCCGAAGCGTCCGTATGAGGCCTCGGGCACGAGCGGCATGAAGGCGGCGATCAACGGGGTGCCGAGTTTGAGCATTCTGGACGGATGGTGGATCGAAGGCTGGATAGAAGGCGTGACGGGATGGGCGATTGAAGACCGCGAGGACGAGGGTGGTGAGGCGGCGTCGTTGTATGAGCATCTGGAGCAGGAAATTCTGCCCACCTACTACAAGGAGCATGAGCGGTGGCACCGGATCATGCGGTCAGCGATTGCTCTGAACGGGTCGTTCTTCAACACGCAACGGATGATTGAGCAGTATCTGCTGAATGCGTATTTCCCGGAGCAGCTGGTGGATATTTCCGCCGAGTCACTGGAGCCGGTACTGACGCGGTAGGGCGGACGGCTGGCAGGGAGTTGGGCAGGCCCCGGCGTGAATAGCGCCGGGGTTTTGCTTTTACTGCTGGCCAGTGTGGAAGACTTCCTGGGCCTGGCCACCCTGGACGCTGAAGAGGGCGAAGTGGCGGCTGGAGGTGCTGATTAGATCGAAGAGCAGGTCGGCGCGGCCGCTGCCGGTGGCATCGACGGCGTCGATGAGGCGCATGCGCGGCTGGTAGTCGAGGAGGTTGGCGGGGGTGATGCTCTGGTAGAGCGGGATGAGGCCGCCGGCGAAGTCGGGCTTGGCGATGAGAGTGATGTAGGTGGTGGTCTGGCCGGGCACGGTGGTGCGGGCGGAGAAGACATAGACGGGACCGGAGCCCCAGTCGAGCTCGAAGGCGTGGAAGCGCTCGTCTGTCAGGGTAAGCGGCGGCGCGGGGGCAGATTTGGCCGGCGCTTTGGCCCTGCGTGCGTGCGAGGCATGCGCCTGGTGCTACGCGGTGGTTCTTGAGGTTTTGCGGGCTGACTTTGCGGCTGCAGCCGGCGCTGGGGGCTTGCGCGGGGTGAGGAGCTGGAGGGCGAGAGCTTCGAGCTTGTGGAGGGCGGCGATCTTGTCGCCGGTCGTGGGCCACTGCCATGCGTAGGAGTGGTCGGTGGTGCCGTCGGCGTCAGAGATGGCAGCCACCTGGTGCATCTGGGGCGGCAGGCCGGTGAGGGCGTCCTGCTTGAGTTTTTCGACGGGGCCGGGGCCTTTGCTATAGCTGAGATGCGGACGGTTGGGGTAGGAGGAAGCCTGGCGGGAGTTGAGCTGCTGGGAGGCGCTGCGGTGGTGGAGGGTGGGCGCGCTGTTCGCATTCCCGGATGCGTGGAGGACAGGACGGCCTTCTTCGGCGGGCGTGGTGCCCGATGCGGTGGCCGGGCCGGATGCGCTTGCCGGGGGCTGGTGGAGGGTGGGACGGCCAGCTTCGGCTCCAGCGCCGCCATTGACGGGGCCGGCGTTGGCTGGTTCTGTTTTCGCCCCGGCGACGCCGGTGCTGGCGGGCGGTTTGTAGGCAAAGTGGGGCTTGTCCGATGCGAATTTCGACTTGGCGGTGAGGCTGGCCGGAAGGTTGAGCTTGACGGGGCCGGAGGGCGGATTGGGCAGGTATTTGCCGAGGCCGATCCATGTGGAGGAGAGCGAGCCGGCGGCGATTTGCTCGGCGCGGAGGACT
>DAHVZZ010000490.1:0-2244 GCA_027323785.1 Acidobacterium sp.
AGTCCTCCGCGCCGAGCAAATCGCCGCCGGCTCGCTCTCCTCCACATGGATCGGCCTCGGCAAATACCTGCCCAATCCGCCCTCCGGCCCCGTCAAGCTCAACCTTCCGGCCAGCCTCACCGCCAAGTCGAAATTCGCATCCGACAAGCCCCACTTTGCCTATAAACCACCCGCCGCCACAGGCGTCGCCGGGGCGAAAACAGAACCAGCCAACGCCGGCCCCGTCAATGGCGGCGCTGGAGCCGAAGCTGGCCGTCCCACCCTCCACCAGCCCCCGGCCACCGCACCCGGCCCCGCCACCGCGCCCGGCACCACGCCCGCCGAAGAGGGCCGTCCTGTCCTCCACGCATCCGAGGATGCGAACGCCGCGCCCACTCTCCACCACCGCAGCGCCTCCCAGCAGCTCAACTCCCGCGAGGCTTCCTCCTACCCCAACCGTCCGCACCTCAGCTACAGCAAAGGCCCCAGCCCCGTTGAAAAACTCAAGCAGGACGCCCTCACCGGCCTGCCGCCCCAGATGCACCAGATGGCCGCCATCTCTGACGCCGACGGCACCACCGACCACTCCTACGCATGGCAGTGGCCCACGCCCGGCGACAAAATCGCCGCCGAACACAAGCTCGAAGCTCTCGCCCTGCAGCTCCTCACCCCGCGCAAGCCCACCGCGCAAGCTGTAGCCGCAAAATCAGACCGGACAGATCTCAAAACCACAAAGCCCGGGGCCCAAACCTCGCGCGCACGCAAGACCAAACCGCCCACCACATCTGCCCCCGCGCAGCCACTTACGCTCACTGACGAGCGCTTCCACGCCTTCGAGCTCGACTGGGGCTCCGGTCCCGTGTATGTCTTCTCCGCCCGCACCAGCGTGCCCGGCCAGACCACCACCTACATCACCCTCATCGCCAAACCCGACTTCGCCGGCGGACTCATCCCGCTCTACCAGAGCATCACCCCCGCCAACCTCCTCGACTACCAGCCGCGCATGCGCCTCATCGACGCCGTCGATGCCACCGGCAGCGGCCGCGCCGACCTGCTCTTCGATCTCATCAGCACCTCCAGCCGCCACTTCGCCCTCTTCAGCGTCCAGGGCGGCCAGGCCCAGGAAGTCTTTCACACCGGTCAGCAGTAAATGCAAAACCCCGGCGCTATTCACGCCGGGGCCTGCCCAACTCGCTGCCAATCGTCTGTCCTAGTGCGTCAGCACCGGCTCCAGTGACTCGGCGGAAATATCCACCAGCTGCTCCGGGAAATACGCGTTCAGCAGATACTGCTCGATCATCCGCTGCGTATTGAAGAACGACCCGTTCAGTGCAATCGCCGACCGCATGATCCGATGCCATCGCTCGTGTTCGTGGTAGAAGGTCGGCAGAATCACCTGCTCCAGATGCTCGTACAGCGATGCTGCCTCACCACCTTCGTCCTCGCGGTCCTCAATCGCCCATCCAGTCACGCCTTCAATCCAGCCTTCGATCCACCATCCGTCCAGAATGCTCAAACTCGGCACCCCGTTGATCGCCGCCTTCATGCCGCTCGTGCCCGAGGCCTCATACGGACGCTTCGGCGTATTCAGCCACAGGTCCACGCCCTGCGTCAGCAGTGCGCCCAGCTCCCAGTTGTAATTTTCCAGGTAAACAATCTTCAACGTCTCCGACCCCAGCTCCCGCGCCAGCTCGATCACCCGCTTGATCTTCGCCTTCCCCGGAGCATCCGCCGGATGCGCCTTGCCGCTGTACAGCACCTGCAGCCCGCCGTGATCCCGCGCCAGCCGCACCAGCCGCTCCGGATCATGGAAGAACAGGTCCGCTCGCTTGTATGTCGCCGCCCGCCGCGCAAATCCAATCGTGAAGACGTTCTCGTCCAGTTGCACGCCGCTGCGATCGGCCACCTCCTGGATCAGTCTCCGCTTGCTCGCCTGGTGCGCTTCGTGGATCTGCTCGCTGTCAATGTCAATCGCATACCGCAGCGTCACATTGTCCTGCCGCCACCGCGGCATGTGCTGGTCAAAGACCGCCTGAATCGTCTCTGAGGTCCACGTCCCGGCATGGATCCCATTCGTGATCGCCGAAATCTGGTACTCGGGAAACATTGCCCGCGAAACCTTGCCGTGCTGCATTGCCACGCCGTTCACAAACCGCGAGAAGCGCAGCGCCACATACGTCATGTTCATCAGTCCGTCGTGAAAGCCCCCCACGCGCTCAATCAGGTTCGTCCGCTCCACGCCCAGAATCCGATGTGCCTGCTCCC
>DAHVZZ010000538.1:0-21891 GCA_027323785.1 Acidobacterium sp.
TCTTCTGCAGCGATTCAGAGCGGCGTCGGAGGATCTTCGGCACAACCCTGAACAGGAATCCGAAAATGACCGCAAGAAGGACAGCAGAATTGACGTCCTCGAATATATTGGCCGTGGTATCCACGGAAAGATGCAGGAAGCGGGCTATCGCCCGAACGCTCGCAGAATGAGTATATTGCGTGACATCGTCTCCGCTATTCTCCGCCTTCGCTGTGGACACGGCTGCGGTTCCATCTGAAGCGACAGCTCGGTGGGTGGAACCCGGAGTCTCCTGGATGGACGCAGCCATCACCGGAGCCGCAGCGAGAATCGTAACCACTACGAACGCTGCAGTAACGGGCGACCTAAACACGCGCATCAGCCGTTTCATCGGGTCCCCTCCACCGCAGCCGGAGGAAGCACCGCCGATAGCACCTGAGCCGCCATCTGGCTGGCGGACAATTCTATTTCCTTCCTGGCTTTCCCAATCTGCAAGTCAAGTTCCGCCTTTGCGGCCTGGACCTGCCGCTCAGCAGCGAGACGCGCGGCCTCCAGGGCAGCATCGCGTTCTGCATACCGCTTCTGGAGATACTGTTCCCGATGGCGGAACATTTCTGCTCGTGCTGCTCTCAGCTTGGCCTCGTATTCCTGGATGCGTGTGTCGGCGGCGGCGATCGCAAGATGCGCCTTCTCGACGGCCCCCGCCGTTCTCGCTCGCCGCTCGGCCCGAACCCTCATCATTTTCCCAAACAAAATAAAACGATAAGCGAGCACCAGGCCAATAAAGAGAAGGACCGTGGGTATGGAACCGAGAATCAGTCCGTCGAGTTGGCGCAACAATTCATCCATAGATAGACCGGGGTTAGGTGTCGGGAGCTGAAAATAGAGAGGCCTTCGTGAACACTAGGTTCTAACAGACGTAAAAAATCTGTGTCAAATGACTAAAGGCACCCCTCTCCCGCTACACTGTGGCTCGGTTTCATCTCCTGAAGTCGGAATCTGTATGGAACGCCGAAAACCGGCCGGGCGAAGAACAAACACTTGACCTCGCTGGGGTGCGGCGTAGAATAAGAATACCACCTCGACCCGGATCAGGGTCGGCGAACCGGGTGATCGGAGATCCCACCACTCCATCATCCGGTTTGTTTTGTGCTAACGCTGCTAACGAAGCGCCGATACCGTCCCAGCAGAGATGCGGGACCGGCAACGGTCAAATGCACAACATTGCTCTCGTATCGCCGTTCACGGATCAGAACTCCCGCTTCCAGTGCGGCCAAAACGTCTCCCCGGGACTGGGGAATGCTGAAATGCTGTTCGATGATCGGATCCCCTACTAACTCCTGGTCGATCCGCTGCACCAGCCAGTCAATCCCCTCTCCCGTTTTAGCCGAAACCCGGACGGCATCACCTCCGCCTAAGCCGACGCAAGAGGTTCCGTCCGAGGACAGAAGATCGGCCTTATTCAGCACCTCGATACGAGGCTTATCGAGAACATCGAGCGCCGCCAAAACCTTTTCCACCTCAGCTTTGTGGAGGCTCAGCATGGGGCTGGAGGCATCGCGCACATGCAGTAGTACTTCCGCCTTCCGAACTTCCTCCAGAGTGGCGCGGAACGACGTGACCAAAGTATGCGGCAGATCGCGAATGAACCCTACGGTGTCCGACAACAGCACCTTTCTGCGACTGGGGAGATGAATTGCGCTGAGCTTTGGGTCGAGAGTGGCGAACATCCGGGCGGACTCCAGCACATGTCCCCTTGCAGCAGGTTCCGGTTCGCCAAATCGAGCCACGAGAGCATTGAACAGCGTGCTCTTGCCCGCGTTGGTATATCCGACCAGTGCGATAGCGGGCACGGGAACCGCCTCTCGGCGCTGACGCTGCTGAGCACGGGTGCGCCGAACCGCCTCCAGTTCGCCGCGTAGCTGGACAACCCGACGCTGGATACGGCGGCGATCGTTTTCCAGTTGGGTTTCGCCCGGGCCTCTGGTGCCTATGCCGCCTCCCAACTGAGACATGGCCTTTCCGCGTCCCGTCAGCCGAGGCAACATGTATTCCAGTTGTGCGAGCTCCACCTGGAGCTGCCCTTCGCGCGTGCGAGCATGGCGGGCAAAAATATCGAGAATGAGCTGTGTCCGATCGATGACTCGGCAGGGCAGCTCCTCTTCCAGGTTGCGAAGCTGCGTGGGGCTCAAGTTGTGATCGAAAATCACAAGATCGGCTCCAGTGGATGCTGCCATCCCGGACAGCTCCGCCACTTTGCCGCTGCCCAGAAGGGTGGCCGGATCGGCCCTGGCCCTGTGTTGCTCCATTTCCGCAGCAATCTCCGCGCCGGCACTGGTCACCAGCTCACGGAATTCGTCGCGCAACTCGTCCCGCTCCGGTACTCCAGTTGCGGAGCCGGTCGCCGTCTCGCGAGCCTGAAGGGCCGTCGAAGGCAGCATCCTGCTCGCGCTCCCGAAACTAACAGACACCAGCAGCGCCCGTTCCGCAATTGAATCCGTTGTATTCAACGGCATCGCACAGAGCGTTAGCAACCCGACGATTACGATCCGGATGTTTCCGTTGCCGACGCTCCCGAAGGTATCGAGGAGGAAGCTGGCGGCGCGGCATGCGGTACTCGATGTTCCCCATGCAACACAGATCGCGTGCTGACAACGGTTGAAATCGCATGCTTAAAAATCAATTGCTCCTGGCTGTTGTTCTCCAGAAGGACCGAATACTTGTCGAAGGATCGAATTTTTCCGGTGAGCTTCACGCCGCTCACCAGGTAAATCGTGATGGGGGTCTTGTCCTTGCGAACTGTATTCAGGAAAGTGTCCTGAATATTCTGCGCCGGCTTGTTGTCCATGAGCCGATCTCCTTTTCCTTATTTCCTTCTGTAAAACGCAACGGTGGAACTACCAACCGCAGGAACTCCTGCGGCAAAGCCGAAACCGGAAGAGCCACACCCACCGCAAAGGTGTGTAAACACGATACGAGGTCAGGAGCCGTTTTCGCAACTCGCGGCCGCCCGCGAGCCTGCGATTGCGTCATCCCAGTGGCGAATCCACAGCCGTTCATTTCCTACTATCCTCGGAACAAGGGTATGGTTTTCCTCCTGCTTTGATGCTGAAAGCCCCGGATCCGTGAGCAACTCGCGCCGTGATCACCGCCGGCGGAGTGCCCGCCCAGGCTTGCGGTACTGCCTTTTCGTCCCGTCCTTGTGGGCCACAGGATGCCCCGCGACGGGTCGAATCACGTGCCCTTGCATGCGATAGTACTTCGTCTCGGTCGCACCGTGCAGGAGCAGGCCAGTCTGCGGATCGATCCCGGCGGGCTCCCCAACGGCCTCTCGAAATGAGAAAAACGGCTCCTCTCGTCCCTCGAACTCTCGGTGGGAAACCGCTACGGGCAGGTACCCAAAGAAGCCAACATGCCGCCATGCGGTTTCGTAGCGATGCCTTTTTGCGTTCCAGGTGAAGACTTCAGCTTCATCGAAATCCCAGGGAAGTCCGCTCTTCCATGGAGAAAGCAACGTCAGGTATTCCGGAACCTCATGGTCCGGCGTTGTAGCCTCAGGATCGTGCTCCGTAGCCAGGACATAAACCCCGACGATATGGCGGCCGACCGTCAGGTCAAGTAGGGCGGTCGGCACATCCGTTGCTATCGTGGCTGCTCGAATCCACCCCACGTCGCCAGCGCTGTCGCGCGCCAGCCAGAAGTCTTCCAGACGGACATGAGTTGCCGCTGCATCCTCCCCCTGCGTCGGCAGCGGGTGCATAACCTGGTTCCGGGGAACCGAAGCACGCGTGAGCATCTCCACCTTAGCGTTCTTGGGAATCCAGTAAAATCGGTTCGATTGCCGTCCCGGGGCATCCCGCATCCAGTAACCTTCCATCATTAACCCCGTGGCGACGATCGGATCGCTAGTGTGATCGTTTCGCATCCGTACGAATGCGTCATAGATCTGTTGGTCGATAACCTCGTGCTCTTCGATCCAGCCTACCGCGCCCTTCGGCGTCTTCACCTTCAGAAAGCGCTGGCCGTGCTGGAGCACCTGGAGCCGCTCGCCGTTGTAAACATCTGCCGTGCGATGGTTGATCACCGACACCCGGTTGATCAGATAGCCGTTTCGGATCCAGACGTAGACGTACTCCGGGGGGGCGTGATGGACAAAGCGATCACAGCCCTGCAGCAAAAGCAGCGCGGAAAGCGCCACGAGCAAAAAGCGGCGATAGACCAGGGTCGCAAACGGCATGTGTACGGTCGCTGTGGAACTTAGACGCTCCAATTAACGAAAGGATACATCGGGCTCCGTCGCAGGAATCCCCCCCGGCTGGAGCCTGATGAATTCTCGTTTCACGCCTGCGATTTTGGAGTGAGCCGAATGAAACGCGATGCCAGCTCCTCCCATCTCGATATCAGCCAATAGGCGCGTGTGCTGGCCGTCTTTTCAGCGTGGAGCTGCACCAGCCCGAGAATGCTCGCCTTGGCCTCCTCGCTGAGCGTCTCATACGGTTCAGGGATGAGGAACTCAGGGTGGTACCGCTGTCCCGCGAGGAATCGTCCATCCTGGTCGAACACCCACGCGACACCACCGGTCATACCAGCCCCAAAGTTGGTCCCGGTTGCGCCGAGAACGGCGACCATGCCTCCAGTCATGTATTCACAACCGTGATCTCCAACGCCCTCGACAACCGCCAGAGCTCCGGAATTTCGAACCGCAAACCGCTCCCCGGCGCATCCGGCGGCAAACAAAGCGCCGCTCGTGGCCCCGTAAAGCGCCACGTTTCCGAGAATCACATGCAGTTCTGACTGGAGTGCCGCCCGGCCCTGGCCGCGGAGGACGATCTCTCCTCCGGACAGGCTCTTCCCAACGAAGTCGTTGGCCAGCCCCTTCAGCACCAGTTCCATCCCCGGAACCGCAAAAGCACCAAAGGACTGTCCAGCCTCGCCAGTCAGACGGAACGTGAGCGGCGCCCGAGGATGGAGCCCGGCGGACTGCAGCATCGCCAGTTCACCCGCCAGTCGAGCCCCAAGGGTGCGGTCCTCATTCGCGATCAGCGCGTCGACCTGGTAAGGCTCCCCCGCTTTGTAAGCCGCCAGGGCAGGCCCTACCCAGGCATCGTCAATGGGCGCGTGCTTTTCCGGACGAAGGTTGCGCATACCCTGCCAGCGAATGGGACCCGCATCGACCGGCGCCGCAAGCATGGCACTCAGATCGAGGCACCCATCGAAGCGCGTCTGCTCCAGTAGATCGGTCCGGCCAATGGCAGCTTCCAGCGAAGGCAAACCCAGATCCGCAAGAAGGACGCGAGTCTCGCTCGCCAGCCCGTCGAAGAACCGAACCAGGTTCTCCGGCTTGCCCCGGAATTTGGCGCGCAGATCGGGACGCTGCGTGGCAATACCCGTAGGACATGTGTTCAGATGACATTGGCGCGCCATGTCGCAGCCAAGCGCCACCAGCACCGCCGTGCCGAAGGCAAATTCGTCGGCGCCGAGCAGCGCAGCCATCACAATATCCCGCGCCGTACGGAGACCGCCGTCGCAGCGCAGGCGCACCCGCCCACGCAGGCCATTCTGGATCAGCACCTGCTGCGCTTCGGCCAGCCCAAGCTCCCACGGACTGCCGGCGTACTTAATGCTCGAGAGCGGAGAAGCCCCCGTCCCGCCGTTGTGCCCGGCAATCACGATATAGTCGGCATAAGCCTTGGCCACACCCGCCGCGACGGTGCCAACCCCAACTTCTGAAACCAGCTTCACCCCGATGGCCGCCTTCGGGTTGATACGCCGCAGATCGTGGATCAGCTGAGCCAGATCCTCGATCGAATAAATGTCGTGGTGCGGCGGCGGACTGATCAGCGTGACCCCTGGCTGTGCATGGCGCAGACGAGCAATCAGCTCCGTTACCTTATGACCCGGAAGCTGGCCGCCTTCACCCGGCTTCGACCCCTGAGCAATCTTGATCTCGATCTCGTCGGCATGCATCAGGTACTGCGCGGTCACACCAAACCGCGCCGAGGCCACCTGCTTCACCTTGTTATTCAGCAGATGCGCTGGCACCGTACGGTTCACCAGTGGGAGATCGACATCCGGCGTGTACACCGCCGGATCTTCCCCGCCCTCGCCCGTGTTGGAACGGCCGCCAAGCATGTTCATCGCTGCGGTAATCGTCTGGTGTGCCTCCGGGCTCAACGATCCCAGTGACATGGCACTGGCAATAAACCGATGGTAGAGGTTCGACGCCGGCTCAACATCGTCGAGCTTCAGGGGCTGACTGGCAACCCGCATGTCCAGCAAATCCCGCAGGACACTCGGATCCTTCTGTGCCGCCTGAGTGGAGAATGCGGCCCACGCAGCGGCCGGATCGGCGGCCGATGTAGCCGCGCGAGTCGATCCGGCAACCGTCTGCAGCGCACGCACTGTCTGTGGCTGCCAGCCATGCGGCTCAGATTTGTCGGCCTTCCGGAAACGCACCCAGCCGTAGTCCGGCAGATCCCGGGTGGCAGCGATCGTCACCAGCGGGCCACCGGAATCGCCAGCTTCAGAATTCTCGGACTCGCCATTGCCCTGAGCCCCGAACCAGAGTTCGCGAACGCCAGCCTCCAGCGCAGAGAATCCGATGCCGCCAATGGGAGCCGGAGTGCCTTCGAAACACCGATCCACGACCTCCTGACTAAGCCCAAGGCAATCGAAGAGGTGCGAGCCGCGGTAGCTGTCCACCACTGAGATCCCCATCTTCGACATAATCTTGGCGAGCCCCAGGTCAAGCGCATGCAGCAGGTTTTCTTCGCCCTTTTCCGGATCGATCTGACGCGCCGTCTCCAGCGCCAGCCAGGGACAAACCGCCCCGGCGCCCATCCCCAGCAGGACTGCCGCATGGTGGAGGTCGCGGCAGTCACCGGCTTCAACCGCAAGTCCAACCCGCACCCGCTGGCCTGCCCGAATCAGGGCATGATGGACTGCCCCAAGCGCCATCGCCATAGGAACGGGAATCGCATGCTCTCCGCAACCGCGGTCAGTGAGAAGCAAAATCGCCGCGCCACCCCGAACCAGCTCAACCGCCTTCTGGCACAGATCGTCAATCGCCGTAACGATGTTACAGCCAGGGCTAAAGACGCAGTCCAGCACCGCCAGCGGCAGATTGCCCGCCAGATCGTGCTTGCGGCTGTGCAGCGAATCCATCTGCGAAAGCGACAAAAACGGCGACTTCAGCGACAGACCCGGCAGTGGCTCCCGCGTGTTCAGAATGTGCGGCCAGGGTCCCAGCCGCGTGTGAAGCTGGATCACACAAGCCTCGCGCAGCGAGTCGATCGGCGGATTCGTGACCTGTGCAAAACGCTGGCGAAAGAAGGCATATACCGGCCGCGGCGAACGAGCCAGTGGCGCGATCGGCGTATCGTCGCCCATTGACCAGACAGCATCCTTGCCGTCGACAGCCATGGGTCTGAGAATCATATTGACGTCTTCCTTCGTATAGCCAAAGCCAAGATGGAGACGATTCAGTTCCCCGGCGTCAAGCGTGGCCACTGCCAAATTTGTATCGAGAGTGGTGTTGTCCAGCAGCTTCTCGTACTCCGGCGCGGAGCTGTCGAAATGCGCCTGCAGATCCTCGTCTTCGTAAAAGATGTGATTTTCGAGATCGGCCAGCAGCATCTGACCGGGTCCCAGGCGGCCGCTATGCACAATCGTTTCAGGATCGAGATCCACCAGACCGGCCTCTGAGCCAGCAACCACCAGGCGGTCTTCTGTAACGAAGAAGCGGCAGGGACGCAGGCCGTTGCGGTCCAGGGCCGCACCGATCATGCGTCCGTCCGTAAAGGCCACGGCCGCAGGTCCATCCCATGGCTCAATGCAGTCACCGTGGTAGGCAAGGAATGCCGAATGACGCCCACTTTCCGCTGGAGGAATGACCATACGGACGGACTCCGCAACCGTGCGGCCATTGTGGGCCAGCATCTCGATCACTTCGTCCAGACTGGTGGAATCGGAGCCGCTCGGTGTAAAGATCGGCTGCAACTCATCGGGAAGCGTGGCCGAACGCGCGTTCATGCGGGCACGATTGCCCCAGATCGTGTTGATTTCTCCGTTGTGCCCAAGAACGCGAAACGGCTGCGCGCGATCCCAGGAAGGGGCCACGTTCGTGGCGTAGCGCTGATGGAAGAGAGCAAACGGCGTCACATAACGCGGATCTGCCAAATCCGGATAGAACTCCGGCAGCAGGTGACTGGCGCACATCGCCTTGTAAACGATGGATGACGACGAAAGCGAACAGACGTAGCCTTCGACTGAGGCGCGCTCGAACTGCTTCCTCGCCAGATACAGACGGCGGTCCACATCTCTGCGCTCCGCACCGGTGCCATCGGTCACCAGAATCTGTCGAATCACCGGTAGCGTCGAGAGGGCGATTTCACCCAAAATCTCGGGCCGCGTGGGAACATCTCGCCAGGCAAGGATGGTGAACCCCTGCGCCGCAATCGCTTCCTCAAGCACGCGAACGGCCGCCAGCGACGCCGCCGCGTCGGTCGGCAGAAAGACCATCCCAACGCCCAGAATTCGAGTCGGCTCCAGCGCAATCCCGGCGGAAGCCAGCAGCAGCTCACGAGGAATTGCCGTATTGATCCCGATCCCGTCGCTCGATTTTCCATCGGCGGCAACAGCGCCTCGATGCGCGAGGCGCGCCAGCGCGGTCAGCGCTTTCCGAAGGATTTCATGCGAAGGCTGGTTCTCAAGGGTGGCGACAAAGCCGACGCCGCACGATTCATGATCGAAGCGCGGATCGATCAGATTGGGGCGGGGGCCGCCGGTCGACACGGCCGGTTCAGCACTGTTTCTCGTTCCCATATCCAACTATAACGGTCTTCCTTTTCTCTCGGAGGGCAAAAGCGAACTTTTTCGAGGAATTTGGCAGCGGCGGCAGATTGCCACGTGGGACGCCTTCCTTTTTTCGGGAGCCCCTTGCATATTTATACATCATTTCTGTATTTTTATGCATAGAGGGGCGGCCCGTTGTCCTGGCCGCGGTTTTTCGTGTGAGCAAACAGGAACGGCACAGCACCATCCGGCAGTTGGTGGCGGCCGAAATCATTACCAGTCAGGACGAGTTGCGGCGCAGGCTGATGCGGCGCGGCTTCGATGTAACGCAGGCCACGCTTTCGCGCGACGTCCATGAATTGCGGCTGTACAAGGGCCCCAAAGGCTATGCTATCCCGGCTGGCAACGGTCACGTCTCTGTGGAGGACGACCAGCCCACAGTCGATGACATTCTCAACAGCTTCGGTTTGGCCGTGCGACAGGCGCAGAATCAGCTCGTCCTGCGCACCACCAGCGGTGGAGCTCAGCCGGTGGCTCTGGCCATCGATAACGAAACCTGGCGCGAAGTGGTCGGAACACTGGCTGGAGACGATACGGTGCTGATCATTTGCCAGGACCAGAAACATGCGGCCACGCTGCGCGAAAGGCTGGAGCGAATGATCGGCTGAGGTACCCGCCGGAAGCCGGCGCCGCAAACCGCAAAGCCCGATAAATTCGACGGCAAATGAATCGATTGCGGGATTGCAGGGTCCAATTCATTTTGCAGTTTGCACCACTGAGGCAAGGCAGGAGTTGATGGAGACAAGAGTTCAGACAGCGGTCCTGGGAGTTAGCGGCTACGCGGGCATGGAACTGGCGCGCCTGCTCCTGCATCATCCCCGCCTTGCCGGAAAGCCACCCCTGTTTCTCGGGCGCGCCGGATCCGACGCCGAACCCCTGGCAGCCGTACACCCGCAGCTCATGGACAACAATGGCAGGGGCCTGGGCGCCGACGCACTGAAGATTCAGCCCTTCTCCTGGGAACTCCTCGAAGCGCGCGGCGTGGACGTGCTCTTTCTCGCCACTCCCCATGAACAGTCGCGCGAATGGGTCCCCCTGGCACTTGAACATGGGCTTCGCGTCATTGATCTCAGCGGTGCATGGCGCCTGAACGACGCTTCCAATCGCGCAGCTTACAAGTTTGCCGACGAGGATTCGCACGCAGCCGCGGCAATCCAGGCCAAAGCCGTCTACGGAATGCCGGAGCTACATCGCGATGAGATTCGGGACGCGGCTCTGGTAGCCAACCCAGGCTGCTACTCGACCTCGGTGATTCTGCCGCTCAAGCCGCTTGTCTCGGCTGGCTGGATCGATGCCGATCGTGGAATCGTCTCCGATTCCAAGTCTGGCGTTTCCGGCGCCGGCAAGGCACCCACCGCGAAAACCCACTTCATGTACGCGGCCAACAATCTGTCGGCTTATGGCGTCTTCTCGCACCGGCACACCGGCGAACTGCTGGAGCAGCTCGATCTTCGCGCCGATCAGATTGTATTTACGCCGCATCTGCTCCCGATCCCACGCGGCATCCTCTCGACAATCTATGTGTGGCTCAGCGAACCGCGCCAGGCCGACGAAATCGAGAGCCTGTATCGCGAGTGGTTTGCGGAAAGCCCGATGGTGCGCCTCTTCCCGGCCGGGCAGCTTCCGCAGATCCAGTATTCAGTGAACACTAGCTATTGCGATATTGGCTTTCAGCTCGCCTCCGACGGGCGACGATGTGTGATCGTATCCTGCCTGGACAATTTGCTCAAAGGCGCTGCCGGACAGGCGGTGCAGAATCTGAACTTGATGTGCGGCTTTCAGGAAGCGGACGGCCTGCGGTAAGCGACAGGCGAAGGGACTGAGATGAGATATGTGGTCAAACTCGGTGGCGCAACTCTGGAGAACCCCGATCTCCTGCATCAATGTGCCAAAGCAATTGCCGAACTGTCGAAGGACGGCAATCAGGTGGCCCTGGTGCACGGAGGCGGGGTGCAGCTCACGCGGACTCTGAAACAGATGGGCAAGCAGAGCCAGTTCGTTTCCGGACTCCGCATCACCGACGCCGAAACCCGCGATACCGCGCTCATGGTGCTCGGAGGCGGCGTCAACAAAGCCCTGGTCGCCGCGCTGGGATCGCACGGACAACCGGCTGTAGGATTGTCGGGCGGCGACGGCCTCGTCTTTCGGGCCCGCAAAAAGCACACATCGCCCGACCTCGGTTTTGTCGGCGAAATCGCATCCGCCGATCCACGCTGGCTCGAAGCCATCTGGCAGATGAGCGCCGTTCCCGTCATTTCCAGCATCGCCCTTGGTTTCGACGGGCAATACTACAACATCAACGCCGACGAAATGGCCGCAGCCTGCGCCGGAGCCTGCAAAGCCGATGCACTCGTGTTTCTCACCGATGTGCCCGGGGTGCTCGACGCCGATGGCAGCGTGATGCGCTGGCTGAGCATCGATCAGATTGCGGCGCTCACTCGCGATGAAGTGATCAAGGGCGGCATGTTGCCGAAGCTGGGTGCCTGCCGTGAGGCCCTTCTCAACGGCGTTCGCCGGGTGCGCATTCTGCCGGCAACAGCAGCCGAGGCACTGTCGGATCTGTGCAGTTCACGCGTGACTTATGGCACGGAGGTGATGGTGGCATGAGCAACGCAACCCTGACGAACAACTCCCCGGCAGAAACGAAGCAGAACGCTCTCGAATCTCTGCGTGAAGCCGAAAAGCGGCTCCTGCTGGGTACCTATGATCGCTATCCGCTGCTCTTCGCCGGCGGCGAAGGTGTGTATCTAATCGACGAAAACGGCGATCGTTATCTCGACCTGCTCAGCGGTATCGGAGTTAATGCGCTGGGCTACGCGCATCCGGCCATTGAGAAAGCCATCGCCGAGCAGAGCCGCAAACTGCTGCACATCTCCAACCTCTATTTCCACGAGGGACAGGCGGAAGTGGCGTTGCGCCTCACCAGAGCAACGGGCATGGATCGCGCCTTCTTCTGCAACAGCGGAGCCGAGGCCAACGAAGCCGCTCTCAAACTGGCCCGCGCTTATGCGAAACTCAGGCGCAGCCAGGGTGCGCATCTCGGGACAAAATTCCTTGCGCTCGAGAACAGCTTCCACGGCCGAACGATGGGCTCCGTTGCGGTCACATGGAAAGAGAAGTATCGCGAACCATTCGATCCCGTCATGCCGGACGTGGAGTTCGTCCGCTTTAACGATGTCGACGACCTGAAGGCAAAATTCTCCAGCGAAGTGTGCGCGGTGCTGGTCGAGGCTGTGCAGGGCGAAGGGGGCGTATGCCCCGTATCGCATGACTTTCTTCAGGCGGCGCGCAAGCTGACTCGCTCCACCGGCGCTCTGCTCATCGCCGACGAAATCCAGTCCGGCATGGGCCGCACCGGCCGCTGGTGCGCCTACCAGCACTATGGCGTGCAGCCCGATGTCACCACCCTGGCCAAGCCTTTGGCCGGCGGAATTCCCATGGGCGTCATGCTCTGCACCGAAGAAGCCTCGCAGGCCATCCATGCGGGCATGCACGGAACCACCTTCGGCGGAGGACCCCTCGCCTGCGCCGTGGCTCTGGCCGTCATGAACACCATCGAGGGCGAACATCTGCTCGACCACGTCGCTGATGTCGGCGCGTACTTCCGCGAGCAACTGGAAGAACTTGCAAAGAAATATCCCGTCGCGGTGAGCGTTCGCGGTCTCGGTCTGATGCTGGCGGTCGAGATGGACTCCGCCGAACTGGCAAAGGAGATCCTGAGCGCGATGATGCAGCGCAAAATCCTCATCAATCGAACCAGCGAGACGGTACTGCGCTTTCTGCCTCCGTATATCCTGCGCAAGGAGCACGTGGACGAGACAATCGGCGCACTCGATGACATTTTGAAAGCGCAGCAGGCTGCACCTCCGGCAGTTCCGCTGACAGGAGGAAACGAAAATGGCCGGTAAGCCTGTACTGGTTCAGGAACTGGATTCAGTCAGCCCCAAGGAATCGCTTGCGGGGCGCGACCTGTGTTCCACCGCGGATCTGACGCCCCGTGAGCTCGCCGCAATTCTCGAGCTTGCACACGATGTCAAGAAGAACCCCGGCGATTACCGGTGGGCTCTCGACGCGCGGCAGATGGTCATGTTCTTCGAAAAGGCATCGCTGCGGACACGGCTGACCTTCGAGACAGCCATCAATACAGTCGGCGGGGCGGCAGTCTTTGTGGATCAGACGCAGTCTCCGCTCGGCGAACGCGAATCCCTTGCCGATATCGCACGCAACGTGGAGCGCTGGGTCTCGGTGATCGTCCTGAGAACCTACGCCCACGAAACCATCACCGAGATGGCGCAGTATTCGAGTGTCCCGGTAATCAATGCTCTCAGCGATCAGGAGCATCCCTGCCAGGCCATCGCCGACTTCATGACCCTGCAGGAGCGCTTCGGCAATCTGCGCGGCTTCAACTTCAGCTACGTCGGCGACGGCAACAACGTCTGCCATTCGCTCATGCTGACCGCGGCTCTGCTGGGCGCGAACTGCACCGTGGGCACCCCTCGCAATTACGCGCCAAAGGCTGACATCGTAGCTCAGGCCCGCGCCATTGGCAACGTGACCGGCTCGCACATCACCCTCGTCAATGATCCGATCGCCGCCGTGCGCGATGCAGAAGCCATCTACACCGACGTCTGCACCAGCATGGGCTTTGAGCATGAGGCCACCAAACGCGCACCTATCTTCAAGCCTTACCAGGTCAATGACGCTCTGATGTCCAGGGCCGCGCCCACGACCGTCTTCATGCACTGTCTGCCCGCCCATCGTAATGCCGAAGTCACCGATTCGGTTCTTGACGGGCCGCAGTCGGTCGTCTTCGAACAGGCGGAAAATCGGATGCATGCTCAAAAGGCCCTGCTGCTGATGCTGCTGGGCTCGGGAAACGCCAATCGGTAACGAACGGTGAAACCAGGACAGCTTACAGCCTTCAAGGCTGCTTTCGCTCAGACCGGCGACAGCAAATCGCCGGTCTCTGACGCGCGGGGAAGAGAGGCAATACGGTGAAAATGTGGGCCGGCCGCTTTCGGGCAGCTCCCGATGCATTTTTCGATCAGTGGCAGCGGTCGATTCGATTTGACTGCCAGTTGCTGGACGCGGAACTGGCCGCCAGCCGGGCTCACGCGCTCGCGCTGGAGGCGGCGGGCATCGTCACGCACGAAGAGTGCGTGCAGATCACCGGTGCCCTCTCCGCACTGAGTGCCGAATACGCTGGCCGCACGGCAGAAGTCGGCGCCGACCCGCACGCCGAGGACATCCACCACTTCGTGGAGCTGCGCCTCACCGAAGCGATCGGCCCGCTTGGGCTTAAGCTGCACACCGGACGCAGCCGCAACGAACAGATTGCCACCGACCTGCGGTTGTACATCCGCAGCCAGGCTCAGGTTCTGCTGGGCGGCCTCGGGTCCTGGGCGCAGCAGCTCATGGAACAGGCAAAAACGGCAGACGAAGCCGTCATGCCTTCCTACACACACCTGCAGCGGGCGGAGCCGGTTCTGGTCGCGCACTGGCTGCTGGCCTATGTCGAGATGCTTCTGCGTGATGCTTCCCGCCTCGAAGACTGCGTGAACCGGCTGAACCGCTGCCCTCTCGGGTCGGGCGCAGTCGCCGGCGCGACACTTGCCCTGGACCGCACAATTGCAGCGCGGGAGCTGCGCTTCGCAGCTCCCACCGCCAACAGCATGGACGCTACCAGTGACCGCGATTTCGTGCTCGAGTACCTCCACGTCCTCACCCTGATCGCGATCCATGCCAGCCGCTTTGCCGAGGAGATCACGCTTTTCGCCACTGCCGAATTCGGCTTTGTCGAGTTGCCGGAAGCCTTCTCCACAGGTTCGAGTGCCATGCCGCAGAAAAAGAATCCCGACCTCACCGAGCTGGTGCGCGGCAAGGCGGGACGCATTCATGGCGCGGCTGAGTCCGTCACGCTGCTTCTCAAGGGCCTCCCTCTCGCCTACAACAAGGACATGCAGGAAACCCAGGAGCCCGTCTTTGCGGCCACGGGTGAAGCGGACCGCATTCTGCGCGTTCTGGCCGCCTTCACCGGCGCGCTGCAGTTCCGCACGAACAGGATGCGAGCTGCCTGCGAAACCGGCTTCCTGAATGCCATGGCTGCAGCTACTTACCTGGTGCACAAGGGGGTTCCTTTCCGCAAGGCGCACGAGAAGATCGGCAATGCTGTCCGGTATTGCCTCGATAAAGGTTGCGAGTTGGGCGACCTTTCGCTGGAGGAACTGCGGCAGTTCGGCGACGAATTTGGCGGCGACTTCTTCGCGGCGGTCACCCTGGAAGCCACGCTGGACTGCCACGATGTGATTGGTGGAACAGCGCGGACACGGGTACGCGCTGCGCTGGCAGAGACGGAGGATCGAGTGCGGGCCCTGTTGGAAAAAGGTGGTTCGGCCATGTCCCCGGAAGCGGAGGCCACCCATGCTGGTGCGTAAAGCGCGTCTTCAGGACGCAACCGACATTTACGAACTGGTGAACAGCCTTTCTTCAGACGGCACGCTGCTGCGCCGACAATTTCCGGAGATTTGCGAAAACGTCCGCGACTTCACTGTGGCCGTTTCCGAAGGGGGCATTTTCCTGGGCTGCGGCGCCCTCCACCTCTACGGCCCGCATCTGGCCGAGGTACGCTCCATCGTCGTCCGGCCGGAGGCCAAGAGCCACGGCGTGGGCGGCGAACTGCTGCGGGCGCTGCTGGCGGAAGCGGAAGAGCATGGCGTCGGCTGCGTCTGCCTGTTCACTCGGATCCCTGACTTCTTCTTCCGTTATGGCTTCCGTCAGGTTGAGGATCGAACGAATCTGCCTGACAAGATATTCAAAGACTGCCAAAACTGCCCGCGCCTCTATAAATGCGATGAAATCGCGATGGCTCGCGGCCAGGTACCGAGGGTGTCAATCCTGGGACCCAAGCTGGAGGCGCAGCAACTCGTCCGGCTAACCGGGTAAACGGTAGCCAGCCACACAATATCTCGCCAGGGGATTGACCTTGCTCTGACCCGAATTCCGAGCCCTCCTGTCGCGTGTTCCTGGCAACTGTGATCAGCGATACAGCGCGGAAATGCCTGCCGACCTACTCTGAGGCATCTTTCGGAGCAGGCAATTGGCGACTGTCGTCGAAGGTTCAGCCCAGACACTTGTTGGCGAAGGCGGCTCGTTGCGCCCTCCCGCTCAGCGTGTGTCGGCTGCCGCCTTTCCTGCCGAGAACCCCTGGATCGTGGCCATTTCCGTTATGCTGGCCACTTTCATGGAGGTCCTCGATACCTCCATTGCATCGGTCGCCTTGCCGTACATCGCTGGAACGATGGGCGCGTCGAACTCTGAGGCGACATGGGTCCTCACCAGCTATTTGATCGCCAATGCGGTCGTGCTGCCCGCCAGCAACTGGTTCGGCCTGCGCTTCGGCCGCAAGCGCTTCCTCATCGGATGTGTCGTGACCTTCACCTTCGCCTCCTTCTGGTGCGGAGCCGCTCCGTCGCTGGGTTTTCTGTTATTGGCCAGGGTCATCCAGGGCGCTGGAGGAGGCGCGCTGCAACCCATCTCCCAGGCCATCCTGCTGGAAAGCTTCCCTCCCAAACGCCGCGCTGCGGCCATGGCTCTGTTCGGCTTCGGAGTCGTTGTCGCTCCCGTGCTCGGTCCCACGCTGGGAGGCTGGCTCACGGACTCTTTCACCTGGCGTTAAGCCTTCTACATCAACATTCCCGTAGGCATCCTGGCCATCTTCATGATCAGCCGCTTCGTCCACGATCCGCCGTACATCCGCGACGCGAAGCCAGGCGCCTTCGACAACCTCGGCTTTGCGCTCCTCTGCCTCTGGACCGGTTGCCTCCAGGTCATCCTCGACAAAGGTCAGGAAGTCGACTGGTTCGGATCCGTTTGGGTTCGCTGGGCCACCCTCATTCTGGTGGTCAGCTTCGTCTGGTTCATCCATCACTCGTGGCGAAAGCCCCAGCCTCTCGTGGACCTGCACATCCTCGTCTCCAATCGCAACTTCGGTATCGGCTGCCTGCTGGTGTTCATGCTTGGCGTCGCCATTTACGTCACTGTCGCCATGATGCCGCTCTTCTACCAGGAGGTACTCGGCTATACCGCTCTCACCGCTGGTTTCGTTGTGGCTCCACGCGGCCTCGGATCGATGGTGGGACTGCCGCTGGTGGGCTACATCAGCCATCGCGTGGACAATCGCTGGCTGCTGGTCTGGGGATTCGGCGTCTTTGGCGTCTGCACGATTCTCTTCTCCAACATCAACCCTCAAATCGGGCCGCTGACCATGCTGCTGCCGGTCTTCCTGACCGGCTTCGCTCTCAGTTTCCTTTTTGTCCCCATCGGCTACACGGCGACGGCCCTGCTCAACAACGAGCAGATGGGCAACGCCACCGGAATCTTCAATCTGGTCCGGAACATCGGCGGTTCTATCGGAATTTCGATGGCGCAAACCATGCTGATCCGCAGAGCCGCCTATCATCAGAGCCGCATCGCAGCGGCGGTTCCGCAGACCGGGATTGAGTTCCAGCGGCATATCTCGGAACTGAGTGCCTACCTGGCGCAGCACCTTGGACCCGCAGCCGGACAGCCGGCCGCTCTTGCCTCCACCTACATGGGCCTGCAGCGCCAGGCGCTGCTCTGGGCTTACGTTGACATCTTTCGCTGGATCGCTCTGATCACCTTCGCATGTGCCGGCCTCGTCTGGTTGTTCCGGAAAGTAACGATCCGGGCAGACGGCAGTTTGCAGATACACTGAGTCTGGACGGCTCAGCGAAGATGCTGGATCAGACAGGCCATCGTGGGCAGATCCAGTTCCTCGGCGCGCGCCTGCGGGCTGATGCCGCAGGCTGCAAAGGCCGCGGCAACTCTCCCGGAGTCGTATCCTGCCGTACGCAGATTCTTTCCGAGCATCTTGCGCTTCTGCGCAAAGGCAATGCGGAGGAACAGAAGGAACGCATCCGGACTGACACCCAGCTCGCCGAAACGTGGATGCATGGTCAGGCGCAGCACAGTCGAGTGAACCCGCGGAGGCGGCGAGAAGGCCGACGGCGGCAGGCGAAGAAGCTGCTCGACGCCGGCATAGAGCTGAGCGGTAGCCGACAACAGACCATAGTCGCTGGTTCCGGGCTGCGCCGCCACGCGCTCCGCCACCTCGCGCTGGATCATGACCACGGCACGCTCGACTGAGTCGCCCGCGGCGAAGAGCTTGAGCAGGATATCGGAAGTGATGTAGTAGGGCAGATTCCCAACAACCAGTAGCTTCTCGTCCGGACCGGATCGCAGCGCGGCGAGGTCCGTCTCCAGAACATCCTGGCTGAGGATTTCGACGCCCGGCTGTTCGGCGAACTCGGCGCGCAGCGCGGCGGCCAGCTCACGATCCAGTTCGACGGCGACCAGCCGGCGAGCGCGGCGGGCGAGGATACGGGTGATGGCTCCGCGGCCGGGGCCGATTTCGACCACGGTGCGGTGCGAGATGTCGCCGAGGGCGTCGGCGATGGCGGCCTGAGCGGTGGGGCTGACGAGGAAGTTCTGGCCGAGTTTGGGTCTTTGCGGGCGCTGCGGCATCTGTTTCGATTGTGCAGCGTGCGGGGCCCGGAGGTCGAGACGCGGCCGATTACCCGGTTGCAGGGCGCTGGGTTTAGACTCAGCTTTTCCGCAGCATCAGAATCAGTACGGAGACCGTCATGCATATTGTCTTTGCCGCGTCGGAAGGGGCACCATGGGCCACCACCGGCGGTTTGGGAGAAGTGGTGGGCGCGCTGCCGCGCCAGATTGTGAGCCTTGGGCATCAGGTTACGGTGTATCTGCCGTATTACCGGCAGGTTCGGGAGAAAGCTCCGGAGAAGCAGTATGCGATCCGGAGCATCACGATTCCCTTCCAGTACTACAGCCGGTTTGCGGCGGTGCTGGATGGCGGCATTCACGACGGGGTGCAGGTTTACTTCGTCGATTGCCCGGAACTGTTTGACCGGGAAGCGCTTTATGCCACTCCTTCGGCGGAATATGCGGACAACTGGGAGCGTTTTGCTCTTTTCTCCCGGGCGGTGCTGGAGGCGACCAAGCATCTGGGCGTTCCGGATGTGTTTCACGTCCACGACTGGCAGACGGCGCTGCTGCCGGTGTATCTGCGGACGCTGTACGAGTTCGATCCGGTGCTGCGGAACCGGGGGACGGTGCTGACGATTCACAATGCCGGGTACCAGGGGACGTATCCGCCGCAGACGGTGGAGCGGCTGCTGTTTCCGTGGGAGATCTTCACGATGGACCGGGTGGAGCAGTACGACCGGTTCAATTTTCTGAAGGGCGGCATTGTTTACTCCGACATGCTGACGACGGTGAGCCCGCGATATGCCCAGGAGATCCAGACGCCGGAGTTCGGCGAAGGTCTGGATGGGACGCTGCGACAGCGAGCCTCCGACCTGGTGGGAATTCTGAACGGCATCGACTACGGGCAGTGGAATCCGGCGACAGACGGCAAGATCGCGGCGCATTACACGCCGGAGAACCTTGCCGGCAAGGCCCAGTGCCGGAAGGATTTGCTGCACGCCTTCGGAGCGGGCGCGGTGGGCGACCAGACGGCCGTTCTGGGCATGGTGACCCGGCTGGCGACACAGAAGGGCATCGACATTCTGGAGCAGATTGTGGCTCCGCTGCTGCGCGAGGATGTGGTGCTGGTGGCGCTGGGCAGCGGCGAGGACTATTACGAGAGCCTGTTCCGGTCGATGGCCTCGCATTTCCCCGGCCAGGTGAAGGTGAAGATCGCCTATGACAACACTCTGGCGCACAAGGTGGAGGCTGGAGCGGACATCTTCCTGATGCCATCGCGCTACGAGCCGTGCGGTCTGAACCAGTTTTACAGCCTGAAGTACGGGACCGTTCCGGTGGTGCGGGGGACGGGCGGACTGGAAGACACGGTCGAGGAATGGGACGGGAAGAAGAAGACCGGGACCGGGTTCAAGTTCCACGGGTATCGTCCGGAGGACTTTCTGGCGGCGATCCAGCGGGCTCTGGCGGTGTTTCCGGACAAGGAAGCGTGGCAGACGCTGATGCGGAACGGGATGGCCCAGGAATATTCCTGGGGGCGTTCAGCGGCCGAGTACGTGGAGGTTTACGAGCGGGTGGCCCGGGCGCGAAGCTGAGGCAGTCAGCAAGTCAGCGAGTTAGCGGTCCTCGGGTCCATAGCCCCCTGGGGTGTTTTTGGGGGATGCATATGATTCTGCGCGGTTTAGCGCAGAGCTTACTGGTTAGTCAACAAACGTGAAGAACAGACCGCAGCCTGGTGGATTGGCGGTCCGCTGGCTTTTCCGGGGAAGATGGCCCCGGCTGGCTGTGCTCCCTTCTGCCACGCTGTTGAGTGGCCGGTTCGCTGCTTCCTGGGGGTCCCCCCCATGTTTTTTTGCTTTTTCTTCCATCGATATGATTCTAAAAGGGATATCGGTCTCGACGATTCCGTAAGGATATGATTCTGCAAGGTTTAACTAATTCCTTCTTTTCATATGGATACGGGATTTCCTCCATATCGATATGATTCGACAGGATTTATCGCCACACATCTGATTCCATTAGGTTTTTTGAAGCAGCCGACGCGCGGAGCTACAGGCCCGCTTCCCGCAAGCCCCCCTGAAACCTGACACCGGCTCGCGGCCTGCGAGCCGGTGTCGCCTTGCTTCCCTGCCCTCTTTGCTTTTTTGCTCTCTATTTCAAGGCTATCGAATCCAGCGATCAATCGTGCCAACTTTCCTGGCCGTGGGAGGCCCGCAAGTCCTTTGGAATGTCATCTTATTACCTTGGTGCGGGCGGTGGATGCTTGACAGCCGGTGACGAAGCAGCGCCGCTCACGGGATCTATGTCCGACCAGGGACTCGTTCGATGTCGCGTTCCTGCCGCTCGCCTCTCTTTTGTCAGCCAGCTCCGTCGTCCTGTAGGATTTGGCGAATCGGAGGGGTCCCACGAACCCGCACTCGCGAAAGGAGAAGACAGAATGACTGAACCAACGGGAGCACTGCCGGTCGATGTCGACAGCCGGTTAAACAGACTGGAACGCGAGAATGTGCGGCTGAAATACGCGATGGTCGGACTCATCGTGATCTTCGCGATCGTCACATTCGCGACCCGGACGCGGGACTTTAGCCGGGTGAAGGCCCACGAGTTCGATCTGACCGACTCGAACGGCAGGATTCGAGGAAGACTCGCCATTTTGCCTGAAGGACCGGGGCTGGAGCTGCGGGCGGCCAGCGGAGAGAAGCGGGTTGTGCTGGTGGGAGGCGGAGAGGACGCGAATCTGGATTTGTACCTGCCGATTACCTCGTCCACGACATCCGCGGCGGCGGTGAACCTGTTTCAGGGAGCGAAGCTGATCGCTTCCCTGAGAGGCGGACCATCGGTGAGCCGCATTGACCTTTCGTCCGGCAAAGCGGCGGCGGCGTTGGTGGTCAGGCCGAAGATGGCGTCAATGGGGCTGGACGGTAATCCGAGCGAGGGCAGCGGGCTGGTATTCGAAGCAAGCCCGACCACCTCCTGCGTGGCCGCTCGAAAGGACGACGAAAGCGCGACGGTGGACCATCCGAAGAACTTCGATGGGATGGCGGACGGGACAAAGGGCACGGCCAGCGCGTCCATGTGCCTGAGTTCGCAGGGCGAACCCACCATTGCGCTTGAAGGACGGCGGGGCGCCAGGGCGGTCCTGGGCGTTGCTTCTTCCCTGCAGCAGAAAGGCCATGCGTGGGGAAACAGCGCCGCTTCGCTGGTGCTGATGAAGAAGAAGGGGCACGTTCTCTGGTCGACGCCACGCTGATCCCTGGGGTGTGAGGACGAAGGCTCCAGCGCGACCGCTGTCCGGGTTGCGATGAGCAGGCGGAACGACGGCAGGTTCAGGGTCCAGGCTTCTACGAAGACGCCGGACCCTGAGGGCCAGGGCGCGGCATGTCGCCATTCAGCGGGCGCTTCTGGCCTGAGACGGGGTGAAACCGAACGCCGCATCCAGGGGCATTCGCGGCATTCCGGCTCCGGACGGCCGTCGAAGCACTCGACACTCGCCGACCGTGCAAAGATCAAAAGACAGAGGAAGAAGACCCTTTGAAG
>DAHVZZ010000539.1:0-3312 GCA_027323785.1 Acidobacterium sp.
TCTTCTGCAGCACCCCCGTCAGCCCAAAGAACACCGCCGCCGCAATCACCGGCGGCAGCATCTTCGAGAGCGGCAGCTTCTCCGCGAAGAACATCACAAAGCCGCCCAGCGTCATCACCACAAACCCGATCAGCCCTCCATGCAGATGCAGCCCCAGCAACGGTATCGACAGCAGCACCGTCGCCACCGGCGTAAAACCGCCCATCGCCGCCAGCTCTTCTGACGCTTCCCCCGCCTTCAGCGCCGCGTAGTAAAACCACGACGCCACCAGATCGCACAGTCCCGCCGTAAACGCGATCCCCGCCGCTTCCACACTCGGCATGTGGAACCCAAACGGGATCAGCAGCAGCCCGAATATGCTGATCGCCCCCAGCCAAAATACATAGGACGCCAAATCCTGCATCCCCTTGCGCCGCAGCAGAATCTTGTCCCATACCAGCGACACTCCCACCAGCCCGTGCGCAATCACGGCAATCAGAATTCCATTTTCAAAAAAGGATCGAAGGGAGGCCATTCAGTTCCCGTTCCTGCGGTTCAGAAACAGCACAGCGGCCCAGGCGATTCGTTACTTCCAGCGGAGCAGGGGGCAATCGTCCACGCTGCCCGCGCCTTCGCCGGCGGCGCCCAGGCAGCCAGCCGGGCGACAGCTGGTGTCTTACGCTGCCGCCCGCTCGTCTTTCTCAAAAGTGCATCAGCCGTTTTACCGGGGAAATTCCATATATCCCCGACAGGATCGTCTCCGTCGCCACCGCTGCCAGTACTCCCTTCCACTTGTAGTCCAGCGGCGCAAAGATCGCCGCGGCGGCCGCGGCCGATCCTATCCCATAGCGGATCTTCTGTTCGGTCTCGCTCATCCTGAAGCTCTTGGCAATCTCGTTCGCTACGTCAGTCATACATCTCCCTTCTCTTTGGTCAGTCATTCCCTCGTGCGGCGGGGCCGGTCTTTTTGCTCGCCTTTCTTATGTATGGATGCCGATGGCGTCCCGATGTATGGATGCCATCCTGCCTGCATAGCGCATGAGGTGCTGCCCCCCTCAGCTGCCGGCTGCTCCGCTTTCCGCACTTCGGCGACTCACCGGCTCCATCGGCAGCACCATCCGGAACACCGTCCCCGTCGCCGCCCCGCCGGTCCCCGCCGTCCGGCTTCGGAACCGGATGCTCCCGCCGCCCTTCTCCGCGATGCTCCGCGTCACCCACAGCCCCAACCCCGTCCCAATCTCCTGCTTCGTCGTAAAAAACGGCGTGAACAGGCTCCCCCGAGTCGCCGCCGGAATCCCCGCCCCCCGGTCGCACACCAAAATGCTCACCCCTTGGGCTTCCGTCTTCCCCATCCGCACCCGCCGCATCCGCACCAGCACCGCCCCCGGCGACGGCGACGCGTCAATCGCATTCACCACCAGATTCGACAGCGCCTGCCGAATCTCCCCCTGCAGCCCACGTATGCGCATCGCTTCCGGCGCATCCACAACGCAGCTGATCCTTCGCGGCTGCATCCGCCGTTCGAACATCTCCACAATCGACCGCGCCGCCGCCGCCACATCGAACTCCGTCGGCTGCGCCGTGTCCCGATAGAACCCCAGCGTCTGCTGCGCAATCAGCGAAACCCGCTTCAGCTCCTCGTCCGCCAGCTCCAGCTGCCGCCGCACCTCCGCTGGAGTCCCCTCGTTCGTCTTCGCCAGGTAAATCAGGTTCCCCACCGCCTCCAGCGGATTGTTGATCTCGTGCGCAATCGTCGCCGCCATCCGTCCCGTTGCCGCCAGCTTCTCCGTCTGCCGCAGAGCCTGCTCCTGGTTCTTCCGGGTCGTGATGTCCTGCACTGTACCCACCATCCCCGTCAGCTGGCTCGCATCTTCCGCGCCATGCAGCGGAACCCCATGCGCTACCACCCAGCGCATGCTGCCATCCGGCCGCTGCACCCGGTACTCCGTCGTGTATGAGGCGCCCGTGTCGAGCGCATGCCGTAGCGCCTCCGCTGTCCCGTCCTGGTCCTCCGCCACCACCGCGCGCTCCCGCAACAGGCTCCGTGCCACCGGCCGGTGCGCCTCCCATCCGAAAATCTCCGCCGCCCGCTCGTCCAGATCCAGCATGTCCGTTCCCGGATTCCAGGTCCACGTTCCCAGCTGCCCCGCCTCCAGCGCCAGTCGCAGCCGCCGCTCGTTCTCCAGCCCCGCTCTTTCCTCCGCACGCTCCCGCGTCACATCGCGAAAGAAGATCGAGATCCCCTCCTCCGCCGGATAAGCCCGAACCGCGAACCAGCGATCCAGCGGCGCAAAACACGTGACAAACTGCCGCGGCCGCCTCTCGTTCATCACGATTTCGTACTCGGTCTGGAACTGCGTTCCCAGCGCCTCCGGATAGACATCCCAAAGGCTCCGCCCCAGCAGGTTCCGCTTCGTCGCGATGATGCGGGCGGCGTGCTCGTTCAAAAACTGGCACTTCCATTCCCGGTCCAGCAGCACCACCGCATCCGACGTGCTCTCCAGAATCTCCGTGACCCGCCGCGCTTCCTTCTGCTGCTCGTGCCGCGCTGTCTCCAGGTCCTCCACCTTGCGCATCAGCTGTTCGTGCAGCCGCACGTTCTCAATGGCCACCGCCGCCTGCGCCGCGATCGTCTGCACCAGCCCTTCCGCCTCTTCGCGGAACACATCCTTTTCCCCATGTCCGTAGAACAACCCGCCCAGCACCTCGCCCGAGCGCCCCACCACCGGCACCGCCAGGTAGCTGCGCACCGGCAAATGCCCCTCCGGCATGCCGTAATGCGGCGCATTGTGGCCATACCGCGGATCCTGCGTGATGTCTCCCGACCGCACCACTCCCTCGCCCGCAAACGTCGGCGCAAACACCTCCGTATTTCGCGGCATCGGATACCGCGAAAACGCCTCCAGCGGCGCCCCCGAAACCGTGTACAGCAGATACCGCTCCCCCGACACGTTCACCACGTTGTAGAAAAAAGCCCCGAACTCCGCCCCGCACAGCTCCCGCCCCGCATCCGTCGCCGCCTGAACGATCTGCCGCAGGTCTCTCTCCCGGCCCAGCGACAATCCCGTCTGCACCAGCAGTTCGAGGGATCGCCTGGAAGATGTGGGGGTGTTCGGCAGTTCGCGGGCGGGTCCGTTCACGGAAAGGGGCCTTTGAAGTGGATAGGCTTTCACCGCCCTGCCAGAACACACGAATACCTGCACAAGTCGGACGTCAATTGGATGGCCCCCACTCGCCCTGTGTTGCCTCGGGAAGCAGGAGTCCACCACCCCAGTTGCCCCGTCTCTCGCAAGGGAGGCGGGAAGGAAAAATCCACACCAGCCCCGAACCTTG
>DAHVZZ010000551.1:0-6618 GCA_027323785.1 Acidobacterium sp.
ACGGTGCCGCCGGCGAAGTCGAGGCAGGGGATGCCGCCGTTGGCGGCGGCGTTGAGGAATCCGCCCTGACCCCAGACCATGTGAGCCATGGGCGAGTAGACGATGATCGACCAGAGGGTGAGGAACAGGCACATGGCGCTGAACTTCATGCGTTCGGCGAAGGCTCCGCAGATGAGCGCGGGGGTGATGATCGCGAACATGAGCTGGTAGATCATGTAGGTCTGGGCGGGAATGGTGGCGCTGTAGCTGGGGTCGGGGACGAGGCCGACGTGGCGGAGGAAGGCGAAGTGGAATCCGCCGATGAAGGCATTGCCGGGGCCGAAGGCGAGGCTGTAAGTGAAGAGCGCCCAGAGCACGGTGACGATGCACATCATCATGAAGCACTGCATGAGGACGGAGAGGACGTTCTTGCGCCGGACGAGGCCGCCGTAGAAGAGAGCCAGTCCGGGGCCGGTCATCATGAGGACGAGGGCGGAGCTGGTGAGCATCCAGGCGTTGTCACCCTCGGAGATGGGGTGAGCGGCGGGCGACTGGGCAAGTGCGGCGGACGCACTGGAGAGCAGCAATACAGGCAAAATCAATCGGCGAAAACGCATAACACTTCCGGAGAGGAGGAGTGACGGCAGGGAAATCCGCAGACGAACCGGTGGAGTGCGTCTGAAGGAGGCTGCGAATAGCTGTTTGGATTTACTTTTACATACTTTTCGCGGATGGAGAACAGGGAAAGGCAGGGATGGCGCCGGCGGGAACGGAGAGGACGCGATTGGGGGCCGGCATATCCCGGGTGGGAGCGTGGAAGGAGGCATGTTCGAGAACGCTCCGAAGGGCGAGGCAGGTGAAGATGGCGCGGACAGCAGGTATAGTGAAAGCATGAGCGAATTGCGTGATCGGCGTTTGTTTGGGTCGCTGGAGAGCAGTGCGAAGAACCGGCAAAAGGTGCTGGAGGCGAGCTACGGATACGAGCAGCCGGAAGGCGTTTTTCTGACGACCGTGGATTCGGCGATCAACTGGGTGCGGAAGAGCTCGATCTGGCCGATGACGTTCGGGCTGGCGTGCTGCGCGATCGAGATGATGTCGATGGGCGCGTCGCGATTCGATGTGGCGCGGTTCGGCGCGGAAGTGTTCCGGCCGTCGCCGCGGCAGGCCGATCTGATGGTGATTGCGGGGCGGGTGTCATGGAAGATGGCGCCTGTGATCCGGCGGCTGTACGACCAGATGCCGGAGCCGAAGTGGGTCATCTCGATGGGCGCGTGCGCGACCTCGGGCGGCGTGTTCAATAACTACGCGCTGGTGCAGGGGGTGAATCAGGTGATTCCCGTGGATATCTATGTCCCCGGCTGCCCTCCGCGGCCGGAGCAGCTGATTTATGCCATTACCCTGCTGCAGGAGAAGATCCAGCATGAGCGGGGCAGTCTGAAGCGCGTTTTGAATCTCCAGTAATCGGACTTGTTCGAGCCCGGTTTTTTATGTCTGCCGGAGATTTCCCCGCAGGGCGTGGGAAGTTTGCCGGAGGGAACCGGGTGAAATGCTGCGGTACCTGAAAAGATTCAGGGGTAACCCAGTGGAAACTCCTCAGGCAACATATTGAAAAAATGACCGTCTAACGCACGGAAACCTGTGATAGGTTTGATATCGCGGAAGGTTTAATGGGCTGCCTCCCCGGCAGTCCGCGGTAAAGTTGGGCCTGTTTTCAAGGTCACCGGAATCAGGACATTCAAGTAGTAGTGGAGGATAGACGCATGCATTCACGTCCATTACGTTTTCTGGGCCGTATATTTGTATCGGGGTGCGCCATCGGACTGGGTGCATCAATGGTATTGGCACAAACTACTCCATCGAATGCGAAGCAGGCACCCGCGTCGAAGATGGACGGGTTTCTGGGGTATTCGTATCTTGGGGTGCATGGGGGAGTGAATACGCCCATGCCGAATGGCACCACCACTTCGGATAAATATTCGTCGATTAACCTGGGAGCAATTGGCAGCTTCTCGTACTTCTTCAATCGCTATGCCGGCGGGCAGATTGAATTCGCCTCGCATCCGGATGGCCAAAACGATGGCGCGACGATTGCCTCAGGGGGCGTGATCTTCCGTCTTCCCGAGCAGGGCATAACGCCGTTTGTGCACGCACTGGTCGGCGGTGTGAGGCTGGGCGGCCCAAATTTTCAGGGCCCGAATGGCGCGGACATACGCGGTCATGCCTACACGTGGGGACCGGCGCTTACCGCTGGCATGGGCATGGATCTGGAACTGGGGAAATCGCACCGGTGGGCGTGGCGCATTTTCCAGGCGGATTACCAGTACTACCATGTGGATTTTGGGAAGCAGCCCCTAACGGGCGGTCGCGCGAACGTAAGCACGACCCAGCTGAGCACGGGCATTGTGATGCACTTTGGGAGCATCGCTCCTCCTCCGCCAGTGGCTTACAGCTGCGCGGTGAGTCCGAGTTCGGTTTATCCGGGCGAGCAGGTTACGGTGACGGGAACGGCGACAAACCTGAATCCGAAGAAGACGGCGAGCTACAGCTGGAGCGGCGAGGGCGTGCAGGTGGGTGGAACGAATCCGACTGCCACGATCCAGACCGCCGATCTGCAGCCGGGAACCTATAAGGTTGCCGGGCATGTGACCGAAGGCACGAAGGCCTGGGAGTCGGCGGGCTGCACCACGGAATTCACGGTGAAGCCGTTTGAGCCGCCGACGATCAGCTGCACGGCAAATCCGACGACGGTGAAGACGGGCGAGAGCGCCACGATCACGGCCACGGGCGTGAGCCCGCAGAACCGGCCGCTGACCTACAGCTACTCGGCTTCCGCGGGATCGATCAGCGGAACCGACACGACGGCGACGCTGTCAACGACGGGAGCGCCGGCCGGAACCATAACCGTGACATGTAATGTGCAGGACGACAAGGGCCACACGGCATCGGCGACCACCACGGTGGACGTGGTTGCACCGCCGCCGCCGCCGGCTCCGAAGACGCAGACCCTGTGCACAATCATGTTCAACAACGACAAGTGGCGTCCAACGCGTGTGGACAACGAGGCGAAGGCCTGCCTGGACAATGTGGCGCTGGAAGCGCAGCAGAAGCCGGACGCGACCATCGTTCTGGTTGGCAACTCGGCGCCGACGAAGACACCGCACACGAAGTGGGAGCGGGAGCACTGGCCGACGGCCCAGAAGCAGGCTGCTCAGCGCGCTGTGAATACCAAGGCTTATCTGGTGACCGACAAGGGCATCGATGCCAGCCGTATTGAAGTGCGGACGGGCAACACCGGCGAGAACGAGGTGCAGGACTACCTGGTTCCGGCGGGCGCCAACTTCGACAACGATGTACCGGGCACGACGGCGATCGATCAGAGCATGTACAAAGCTCAGCCGCGTAACCCGATCCATCACTATCGCCACGCTGCTCCGAAGAAGAAGATGGCGAAAAAGAAGTAGCGAAGGGTAAAACCTGAAACTGGCAGGGCCGACCGAAGTTCTGGTCGGCCCTGTTTTGCTTGGCGGCGGGGGCGGTTGGTGGCGCGCAGCGGAGTGATTCCGGCAGGTGCCATAGAAGACACCTGCATCGGCCGCAAACCGGATACGATGAAGACAGTCAAATCAGATAAGCGGAAGGCTGTGCGGGATTTCCGTATCTGCCCTGGAGTTATGAAGCTGAAGCGGTTGAGAGTATTGTCGGCGGCGGTAGTTGTCCTGTTCACAGGAATGTGCTTTCAGAGTGCGCGAGCGGCCACGACACTGTGGCCGACGATCGGGCCGGACGGAGGCGATGCGCGGAGATTTGCCGTGGATCCACAGGATCCCAGCCGCATCTATCTGGGCACAACGGACAGCTGGATTTACGTGTCGAACAACGGCGGCACGTCGTGGAGGCGGTTGTCGCGGGTGGCTCCGGAGAGCGGCCTGGTGGTGGACAGCCTGGAGGTGGACCGGTCGAATCCGCAGACGCTGTTTGCGGGCGTGTGGATCATGGCGCATCCGGGCGGCGGGATTTATATCAGCCACGACGGAGGCCGGACGTGGACGGCTTCGGCGGACATGAAGGGACAGTCGATCCTGTCGCTGGCGCAGTCGCGGACGCGGCCGCAGGAGCTGATCGCCGGGACGCTGCAAGGGGTGTATCGGAGCGAAGACCGGGGCGTGCACTGGAGGGAGATCAGCCCACCGGGCAGCACGGAGATTCACGAAGTGGAATCGGTGGCGATCGATCCGTACGATCCGGGGATCATCTACGCGGGAACCTGGCATCTGCCGTGGAAGACGATGGATGGCGGCAAGCACTGGGTGAGCATGAGCAAGGGGCTCATCGTGGATTCGGATATCTTCTCGATCATCGTGGATCCGGACAAGCCGCAGGTGGTGTATTTGAGCGCGTGTTCGGGGATCTACCGGAGCGACGATTTCGGGGACAATTACCGCAAGGTGCAGGGGATTCCGACGACGGCGCGGCGGACGCGGGCGATCCGGATGGATCCGAAGGATCACAGTGTCGTTTATGCGGGCACCACAGAGGGTTTGTGGAAGACGGTGAACGGCGGTCAGAGCTGGACGCTGAACACCGGGCGGAATGTGATTGTGAACGATGTCTACATCGATCCGCGAAATCCGCAGCACATTTTGCTGGCCACGGACCGGAGCGGAGTGCTGGCGAGCAACGATGGCGGAAAGACCTTCCACTTCTCGAACACCGGATTTTCGCAGCGGCAGGTGGCGGCGCTGCTGACCGATAAGAAGACACCGGGAACGATGTATGCCGGAGTGCTCAACGACAAGACGTTCGGCGGGGTGTTTTTGTCCACGAATTACGGCCACACCTGGACCCAGCGGAGCGAAGGGCTGCACGGGCTGGATGTATTCAAGCTGGGGCAGGGCCCGTCGGGAACTCTGCTGGCCGGGACCAGCAATGGGATTTTCCGGTGGACGGGAAGCGAGTGGAAGCCGTCGGATCTGATCGCCGCGGATGAGGCGGCGATGCGGGATGGGCGGCCGGTGCCTCGCGGAGCCCGCGCTGTGGAAAGGCGCGTGGACTGGCGGCGCGGTCCGTCGCGGCTGGAAGGACGCGTGACCGGGCTGGCTGAATCCGACGGAACCTGGTATGCGGCGACCTACCAGGGAGTGTTCCGCAGCACCAACGATGGGATTAGCTGGGAAGGCCCGGTGCTGGGCGGAGAGCAGTATCCGAGCTTCTACGGGACGAACGGCACGGTGGCCATGGCGACGCATGGTGCGACGGTCTATGTGGCGCGGCGCGATGGACTGGTGGTGTCGCACGACCGGGGAAAGACCTGGGAGCCGGTGGTGTATCCCTCCGGACTGACAGCGATCTACAGCCTGGCGGTGACGCCGCAGGGAACGCTGTGGGTGGGCGGGCGCGAAGGCGTCTTTGTGACGTCCGATCAGGGGGCACACTGGAAGAAGCTGAGCCGGCTGCCGGTGGTGGCGGTGAACAGCCTCACCTGGGATGGAGACATGGGGCGGATGCTGCTGACCTCCAGCGAAAGCACGGTGGTTTTTGCCATCGATCCGGCGAACATGACGTGGAAGTGGTGGAATCCGGGATGGCCGCTACAGCAGGTGACGTCCGCCGGGGGGCGGCTGATCGCGGTATCGGATTTCAGCGGTCTGGCGGTTCAGCCGGAGACGGAAACGGCGAGCGCTTCCGAGATGAGCCGGAGCGAGAACTAGACCGTCCCGCCATGACAATCCGCGAAGCAAGGCCTGGGGATTTTCAGTCGCTCTACGCACTGGACCAGGCCTGTTTTGTGCCGGGGATCGCCTGGTCCAAGGCGGAGCTGCGCTATTTTCTGCGCTACCCGGGAAATTTTGGGCTGGTGGTGGAAGACGACGGCGCCATTGCGGGATTTGCGGTGGCCGGGGTGGAGATGCGGCGCGGCAAGCCGCTGGGGCGGCTGATCACTCTGGATGTGCGCGACACGGCGCGACGGCGCGGTGTGGGCGGAATGCTGATGGAAGCCATTGAAGGGCGGCTGAAGGCGGCTGGTGCGGTGTCGCTGAAGCTGGAAGTGGCGGTGGACAACGAGGGGGCGCAGGCGTTCTACGCGCGGCACGGGTTTGTGCGGACGGGGCGGATTCCGGGCTATTATCTCGATCGCATCGACGCGCTCACGATGGAAAAGCTGCTGTAAGCGACGTATTGCTCACGGCAGCGGCCAGACTACAATACAGGCAATGTCCCGATACAGAGTAAAAGCCGCGATATGGCTGGCGGTGCTGGTGTGCGCGGCGGCGCCGGCGATGGCGCAGGCGGTGAAAGATCTGCCCAGACCGACGGATTACGTCAGCGACTTCGCGCACGTGATGTCGGCTCCGGCGAAACAGCGGCTGGATCGGCTGTGCGGCGAGGTGGACCACGAGGCGCACGCGCAGATTGCCGTGGTCACGATCAACTCGCTGGAGGGCGAATCGATCGAGCGGTATGCGGTCGATCTGGAAGATGCCTGGGGCGTGGGATCGAAGAAGACGGATCGCGGAGTCATTATCCTGATCGCGGTTCAGGACCGGAAGCGGTTTATCGAGACGGGATACGGGCTGGAAGGGATTTTACCGGACGGGAAGGTGGGATACATCGGACGGCAGATGGTTCCCATGCTGCGGG
>DAHVZZ010000566.1:0-2057 GCA_027323785.1 Acidobacterium sp.
TTCTACCGCGGCAGCGCCTATACCAGCGGTATCTTCACTCCCATGCAGCGTCTCGCACTCGTCGCTGTTGCTGGCAGCGCCGTGCTCCTCTGGAAGCGCAAATCCTCCATCCACCCGCAGCCCATGCCTACCCTGATCCCATGAGCCCATCCAGCCAAAACGAACTCCGCACCTTCATCGTCCCTGCTGAAGCCGCAGGTCAGCGCCTCGACGCATGGCTTGCCGCGCAGCTCGAAGGCGTCAGCCGCTCCCGCGTCAAGCTCCTGCTCGATCACGACCAGGTCCGCGTCGACGGCGCCGTCCAGAAAGCCTCGCTCAAGCTTCGCGGCGGAGAAACCATCGAAGTCCACGGCGAACCCGCGCCGCCGCCCCTCCACGCCATCGCGGAAGAAATCCCGCTCTCGATCGTCTACGAAGACAAAGACCTCATCGTCGTCGACAAGCCTGCCGGCATGATGGTCCACGCCGGCTCCGGCGCCACCGACGCCGCCCGCAACCGCGGCACCCTCGTCAACGCCCTCCTCGGCCGCAAGGAGAAGCTTTCCAAAACCGGCGGCGACCTCCGACCCGGCATCGTCCATCGCCTCGACAAGCAGACCAGCGGCCTCATCCTCGTCGCACGCAACGACGCCACCCACCTCCGCCTCGCCGAAATGTTCTCCCAGCGCGAAATCCGCAAAACCTACCTCGCGCTCGTCCACGGCCACATCGAGCAGGACCGCGGCACCATCAACGCCGCCATCGCCCGCGACGTCATCCGCCGCACCCGCATGACCACCCGCCGCACGCCCGGCGCGCGCACTGCCATCTCCCACTACACCGTCCTGCGCCGCATTGAGTCGCCCTGGGGAAAATTCACCCTCGTCTCTGTCCGCATCGAAACCGGCCGCACCCACCAGATCCGCGTCCATCTCTCTTCCATCGGCCATCCCATCGTCGGCGATACCCACTACGGCGCGCCCGCCCTCATTCTCCCGCCCGCAGCCCGCACCCAACGCCGAAAGAACACGCCCACCCCGCCGGGCATTTCGCTCCCACGCAACTTCCTGCACGCTGCCGAACTCGAATTCGCCCACCCGCGCACCGGCAAACCGCTCCATCTCGAAGCCCCATTGCCCTCCGAACTCACCGATTTCCTCCACCAGATCGAAGCCTGACCGCGTTTTCCTCCCGCCCCCCGGCTCCCGCCGAAATCCGCCGAAGACCCCTTTTGGCCGGAAAACTCCTCGCCCCGCTCACCCCATCAGTTAAACTTGAACTATCTCATTCTTTGAGACCCTGTATTTTTTGTCGCCCTGGACAGGCAAGTCACTGTCAACCCCAGCGAAGACGAGATCCGACGCTTGACTCGATCCCTGTTCTTAGCTGCACCCGAGGATTATGCCCGATATCGTCACCGAAGATATGCCGCAGATCAGCGTCGCCCAGATGCAGGCTGATGTGCAGCACTTTACTCAAAGCCGTTCCCGCTCCCTCAACTGGAGCTTCGCCATTCTCATGGCCGTCATGCACGCAGCGGCCATTGCGGCGTTCTTTTTCTTCACATGGTCAGCCCTGGCGGCCTTCGCCGTCATGTGGGTCATCAGCGAAAACATCGGCATCGCCGTGAGCTACCACCGTCTGCTCACGCATCGCGGGTTCGTCGTTCCCAAGTGGCTGGAGTACACCCTCGCCGTCTGCTCCACGCTCGCCATGCAGGGCGGCCCCATCTACTGGGTCGCTGTCCACCGCCTCCATCACCAGCTCACAGACAAGCCCGGCGATCCCCACTCCCCGCGCGACGGTGCCTGGTGGTCCCACATGGGCTGGATCCTCTACGGCAATCTCCACAACGGCGACCCGGCGCTCAATCGTTACGCGCCCGATCTCATCCGCGACCGTTTCTACGTCTGGCTCAGCCGCTTCCACCTCGTGCCGCTGATCCTTGTCAGCGCCGGGCTCTACTACTTCGGCGGACTCCCCTGGCTGCTCTGGGGCACGGCCCTGCGCGTCGTCATCGGCTGGCACACCACCTGGCTCGTCAACTCGGCCACCCACATGTGGGGCTACCGCAACTT
>DAHVZZ010000035.1:0-5546 GCA_027323785.1 Acidobacterium sp.
GTTCGCAAACTGGCCCAGCAGGAGGGCATGCATTTCCTGCGCGAATCCGCTCTGGACCGCGTGCGCCGCGGCCTGACCACCCTAAAGGAAATCAACAAAGTGACATTCATTGAGGCTTCGCGATAGTGGCGGGACTTCGAAACATCTTTCTGCCGGAGGCGTCCACCCGCCCCGCCCTCGCCTGCGAAATTCGCACCGAGGGCGTCGCGGCCGCGCGCACCTCCACTGAAAAGCGCGGCCACTCCGAGACTGTCGTCGCCTGGGCCCCGCTGCCGGAATCCGCCCTCCTGCCTTCCCTGAAAACCCCCAACGTCCTCGACCGCCCCGCCGTTCTCGCCGCGCTGCAGAGTGCCCTGTCCGCCGTCAGCCCCCGCGACCGCGCCCTCACCCTGGTCGTCCCCGACGCCGCCGTCCGCGTCCTCCTGCTCGACTTCGACACCCTCCCGGCCAAACGCCAGGAAGCGCTGCCCGTCGTCCGCTTCCGCCTCCGTAAAATGGTGCCCTTCGATATCGAAGCCGCTTCCGTCAGCTATCAGATCATGTCCCAGAAAGCCGGCCAGGTCAGCGTCCTCGTCACCGTTATGCCCGGCGACGTTCTCGCTGAATACGAAGGCCTCGCCCGCGAGCTGGAGTACGAACCCGGAGCCGTGCTGCCCAGCACCCTCGCCGTTGCCGCCGGTCTCGGCCATTCCGGCTCCGCTCTGCTCGTCAACCAGAGCCGCTTCGCCGTCACCACCTCCGTCACCATGGATGACGAGATGCTCCTGCACCGCACCGTCGACCTCTCCCGCGATCAGCCCATCGACTCCCCGGCCCGCAGCGAGGAGATGGCCCAGGCCGTCATCACCACCCTCGCCTGGTACGAGGACACCCTGCACTCCGCCCCCGGCGTCATCTTCTATGCCGGCCCCGGCGGAGCCCGCGCCGCCGCCGAATCCCCCTGGTTCCGCTTCGTCGAGCCCGCGCCGCCCATCGAGGACATCTCCTCCGCTGCCGCCTCCGCCCTCACCACCATTCCCGACGGCCTTTCGGCCGGTGTCCTGGGGGCCCTCGCACAGTGAAGATCTCCGTCAATCTCGCCACCCACCCCTACATCGAGCTGCGGCCCGTCTACTCCCGCCTCCGCACCTGGACCGTCATCCTCGCCCTCGTCGGCCTCGCCCTCTACGGCCTCTACCGCAGCGAACGCGACCAGGCCCACGCCGCCACCGCCCGCGTCGCCGCCGTCCAGAACCACGTCAACCAGCTCCAGCAGCAGCGCCAGCACTACGTCCAGCTCATGGAAGCTCCGGACAACGCCGCCATCCTTAAGCAGTCGGACTTCCTCAACAGCCTCTTCCAGCGCAAGGCCTTCTCCTGGACCGCCACCATCTCCGACCTTGAGACCGTTCTCCCCGCCGGCGTTCAGGTCCGCAGCATCGACCCCATCGTCGCGCCCGATGGCCACGTCATCATCCGCCTCCGCGTCATCGGCGACCGCAGCCGCGCCATCGACCTCATCCGCAACCTCGAACATTCGGAGCACTTCATCGATCCCCGCCTCGCCTCCGAGTCCGTGGCCACCGAAAACGAAAACGGCTCGGCCGCACAGAACGTCAGCACCGGCAACAACCTCGTCAACTTCGACATCCTGGCCGACTACCGCCCGCTTCCCCTGCCCGCTCCCAAAGAGCCTGCCGACGCCGAGCAGCCGAAGCCCGAGCCCAAAGCCGCGGCTCCATCCGCGGCCGCCCATCCCGCCAAAACTCCTCCGGTAAAAGCGCCCCCTGCGAAGAAATCTGCCGGGAAAGCGAGGCCGCACGCACGATGACCCGCCCCCGCAATCTCTTCAGCAAACTCAATCTCCACTTCCTCGCCCTCGGCATCGTGCTGGCCCTGGACATCTTTGCCGGCATCCGCTTCGCCCTCGCCTGGAGCGATATCGGCTCCGATCAGTCCTCCGCCTTCGCCCATGAGGAGGTCCGCTACGGCCAGCTCCACGCCGAGATGCGCCACCTGCACAATCTCCCCGGCAAGGTCGCTGCCGCCAACGTCGACGCGCGGAAGTTCATCGACCGCCGCATGGCCCCCAACTACTCCACCCTCATCGCCCAGCTCGACGACACCGCCACGAAAAACCAGGTCCGCCTCTCCCACTCCGATTACGCGCAGAAACCCGCCATCCACGGCCTGACCGAGGTCACCATCAGCGCCGGCCTCATCGGCCAGTACACCGACCTGATGCACTTTATCAACGACATCGAGCGCGACAAGGACCACGTCTTCTTCATCATCGACGGCATTACCCTTTCCGGTCAGCAGGGAGGCCTGGTGAACCTCCGCCTGCGTCTAACCACATATCTGCGCTCCGGTGCAGCCGGACCCCCCACCCCGCCTGCCGCCACATCCCAGGCCAGCGAGGTGGCGCAATGAAGGTGGGCACTGAGAACAAGCGCAATATCGTCATCCTGGCGGTCCTGATGGCCATTTTGATCCCGACCGTGATCTATTTCGTCCGCTCCGTCTTCGGAGGCCCCAGCGCCCCGCCGCGCACTGCGGCTCCCGCTGCCTCCGCTCCAGGCGCGTCGAATGGCCCCGCCGCCACCCGCTTTCCCGCCCTCGCCACTCTCGATCCCACCCTCCATCCCGAGCTGATGGCCGGCGCCGAATCCCTCAAATACACCGGAACCGGGCGTAACATCTTCTCCATGTCGTCCGCGCCGCCTACCAAAATCGAAGCCGTCAAAGGCCCCGTGCGCCTCGGCCAGGGTGCTGGAGCGCAGCACGGCCCCGCTGGCCCCACCGGCCCTCCGCCGCCCCCGCGCATCGACCTCACCTTCTTCGGCTACGCTACCCAGAATGGAGTCAAGAAAGCCTTCCTCCTCCACGGCGAGAGTGTCTTTGTCGCCTCGCCCGGCCAGGTGGTCGATCACCACTACAAGATCGTTCAAATCAACCCTCTGTCGATCGAGGTCAGGGATCTGCTCTACAACGATACCCAGACCCTGCCCTTATCGCGGAGCTGAGGCATCGCCATGCAGTCTCTTCATCCTCCGGCCTCTCGCGACACCGAATCGGGATTCGTCCTCATCGCCGTCATCTTTCTCACCGTCCTGCTTCTCATCGCCCTTGCCGTCGCCGCGCCTAAAGTAGCCACCTCGCTCCAGCGCCAGAAGGATCTCGAGACCATCCACCGCGGCGAGCAGTACGAGCGCGCCATCCAGCTCTACTACCGCCAGTTCGGCCAGTACCCCACCTCCATCAAGCAGCTCCTCGACACCAACAACATGCGCTTCCTGCGCCGCAAGTACACCGATCCCCTCACCGGCAAGGACGACTGGAAGCCCGTCTACTACGGCGAAGCCCACGTCCATCCCCTCGGCTTCTTCGGACAGCCGCTTTCCGCTGCCGGCATGCCTGGCGCCTCCGCCATCATGGGCGGAGCCTCCGCCGGCATGTACGCCGTCTCCGGAACCTCATCCACCAGCGGCTCCTCCGGCTCTTCCGGCGCCAGTTCCAGCTCCTCCGGCTCCTCCTCCGCATTTGGCAGTTCGACTGGCAGCTCGTTTGGCAGCTCGACTGGCAGCTCGTTTGGCAGTTCGCCGGGCGGCTCATTTGGCAGTCCCGGCATGGCGGGCCCAGGCATGGGCAGTCCGGGCATGGCCGGCCCCGGTATGGCTGGCCCCGGTATGGCTGGCTCACCCACCGCCGGCTCCACCCCCGGCTCCGGTACTGACGCCACCTCTTTCAGCGGCAGCGCCCGTCCCATCGTCGGCTTCAGTCTGCCCCTGAACAAGGCCTCCGTCGTCGTCTTCATGAAGCAGACCAACTACAGCCACTGGGAATTCAATTACGATCCCATCGTCGACCAGATGCAGCCTCCCAGCCTCCTCGGCGGCGGCGGGGGCTCCGCCGGCGACGCCACCACCGCCGACGGCTTCAGCAACAACAACTCCGCCACCGGCAACAATGGTTCAGCCAATGGCGGCTTCGGCGGCAGCAATAGCGGCTTCGGCGGCAACAGCGGCTTTGGCGGTAACAGCGGTTTCGGCGGGAACAGCGGCGGCGCCAGCCCCACCAGTCCCATGGGCGGCGGCAGCTCCTCCGGTGGCGGCTTCATGTCCGGCAGCAACTCCCAGCCCTGACGCCATCCCCCGGACACACAAAAGCCCGCCCTCCCGGTGCCGCATGTCGCGGAACGGGAGGACGGGCTTCGCTCTTGCCATCATGCCGGTACCCGGCGTGGCTTACACGTTAAACGACGACCCGCACCCGCAGGTGCTCTTCACCGCCGGGTTCTCGAACTTGAATCCCGCCGCTTCCAGCGTCTCCACATAGTCGACCACGCAGCCGTTCAGATACATCAGCGACGTCGAATCCACAAACACCTTCAGCCCGTCGAAGTCGTACACCTTGTCCATCATTCCGGACTGATTCTCGAACGACATCGAGTACTGGAAGCCCGAGCAGCCTCCGCCGACCACCCCGATCCGCAGACCGGCGGGCAGAGGATCCTGCGTGGCCATGATTTCGCGCACCTTCTTCACCGCGTTCTCGGTGAGCTTCACCGGCGTTGTCTTCGGCGCCGCGGTTTCCGGGGTTACGCCTGCAATTTGAGTAGTGGCCATCGATCCAATCTCCTGGGGACAATCTCCGCCTTCCTGCGAGTGTATCGCACGTGGCTGGCGGCTGAGGTCCTTTCCATAGGATGTATCAATTCATCCCCAGGTCGCAACCACTCCCCGTTTTAGGTCGCAGCCGCTCCCCGTTTTCCCCGCCTTCCCCGCCTCGCACCCCATCCGCCCTGCGTTTTCAACCAGTTAGCCCGGCGGAAGCGTCAGCACAAAGCTCGCTCCCCGGCCTTCCCCATCCGACGCCGCCTCGATTCCCCCGCCGTTCTTCCGCGCCAGCTCTCGGCTTACCCACAACCCCAGCCCTGTCCCCACCCCTTGCTTCGTCGTAAAGAACGGCTCGAACAGCCGCTCCATATCCCCCGCCGAAATCCCCTTGCCGTCGTCCCGCACCTCCAGCCGCGCCTCGCCCTGCGCCGCCTTCACTTCCACCCACACCGTCCCGCCCCGCTCCACCGCGTCCAGCGAGTTCGCGATCAGATTCATCACCACCTGCCGCACTTCGCCCTCGTTGGCCCGGACCGTCACACCCTCCATCGCCTCCACCAGCCGAATCCCGTTCCCCGCAAACCGCCGCTCCAGCATCCCCAGCGACTCCCGCACCATCGCCGTCAGATCCAGGTTCGCCGGCCCCGTCGTCCCCCGATAGAACCCCAGCGTCTGCCGCACAATCGCCGCCACCCGCTGCAGCTCCGCCTCCGCCTGCGCCAGGTACCCCCGCGTCTCCCGCCCCGCATCCTCCGAATTCCGCGCCAGAAACAGCAGATTCGTCACCGCCTCCAGAGGATTGTTGATCTCGTGCGCAATCGTCGCCGCCAGCCGTCCCGTCGCCGCCAGCTTTTCTGAAAGCCGCAGCGCCGTCTCCGCCTGCTTCCGCTCCGTCACGTCCATCGCCACGCCGTAAACCCGCCGCGGCTTGCCCTCCGCGTCGAATAC